>DASUTR010000670.1:0-33657 GCA_036374535.1 Polyangiaceae bacterium | reverse complement strand
CATGCTCGCGCTCGCGCCCGATTCGGCCGCGGCCCACGTCGCGCTCGGCGCGACGCTGCTCGATCGCGGAGACCTCGACGAGGCGACGCTGGCGCTCCGCCGCGCGACCGAGCTCGACCCCGAGCTCGCCGCCGCGCACTTCTTCCTCGGAAACGCTCTGCGCGAGCGCGGAGAGCTCGACGAGGCGCTCGCTCGCTACCGCCGCGCGAGCGAGCTCGCTCCCTCCGACCCGAAGAGCGGCAGCAATCTCGTCTACACGCTCGCGTTTTCGGCGGGCGTGACGGCTCGCGAAATCCTCGCCGAGGCCCGCGCGTGGGCCGCGCGCCACGCTCCGGCGCGACCGAGCACGGTTCACGACAACGAGCGGAGTTCCGAGCGCAGACTCCGCATCGGCTACGTCTCCCCGGATTTCCGGGAGCACGTGCAGTCGTTCTTCACTCTCCCGCTCTTCCGGCACCACGATCGCCAGTCGTTCGAGATCGTCTGCTATGCGAGCGTCGAGCGCCCCGACGCCGTCACCGACGCAATCCGTGCCTCGGTCGACGGGTGGCGCGACGTCGTCGCGCTCGGCGACGACGCGGTCGCCGAGCTCGTGCGAAGCGATCGCGTCGATATCCTGGTCGATCTCACCATGCACATGGCGAACGGGCGGCTCGGCGCGTTTGCCCAGAAGCCTGCGCCGCTTGCCGTCACGTGGCTCGCCTATCCGGGCACGACCGGGGTGAGCGCCATCGACTACCGGATCACGGATCCCTTTCTCGATCCGAAGGACGCACCGCCCGGCGCGTACGCCGAAGCTTCGCTCGAGCTCCCGGAGACCTTCTGGTGCTACGACCCGAGAACGAGCGAGCCGGAACCGGGGAATCTGCCCGCGAAGGAGCGCGGGTTCGTCACATTCGGCTGCCTGAACGCCTTTCCCAAAGTGAACGCAGCGGTCGTCGAGCTCTGGGCGCGCGTGCTCGGCGCCGTCCCGAGGTCGAGGCTCGTTCTTCTCGCCCCTGCCGGAGCCAGCCAGGCACGGCTTTTCGAAGCCTTCGCGCGGCATGGCGTCGCGAGCGAGCGCGTGACGATGGTCGAGCGGCGCGCGCGGCGGGAATACCTCGCCGGCTACCGCGACATCGACGTGTGCCTCGACACGTTCCCGTACAACGGCCATACGACGAGCCTCGACGCGTTGTGGATGGGCGTCCCCGTCGTGACGCTCGTCGGGGATACCGTCGTCGGCCGAGCCGGTCTCTCCCAGGCGATGAACCTCGGACTGCCCGAGCTCGTCGCGAGAACGCAGGAAGAATACGTCGCGCGAGCGCAGGCACTCGCCGGCGACCTCGAGCGTCTGGCCGAGCTCCGGCTCGGACTTCGGAGCCGACTTCGGGAATCGCCGCTCATGAACGCGGAGCGCTTCGCGCGTCACCTCGAAACGGCGTTTCGCGGCGCGTGGCGGCGCTGGCTCGCGTCTTCACCCTAAGAAACTCCTACGCAACGAGTCGCCGGAGAGCTGGCACTCGTTGGCACATCGACGCTGCGTACCCCGCGTTTATCGCAGCCTGGGGTGGCACACCGTTTGCTGATTGGTGGCGCGTTCCGACTTCCGGGACGGGGAGAAAAACGAAATGGGAAAGAGGACTAGGGTCTGGTCGCGACTTGCCTTTGCGATCGCAATCGGTGTCGCTCAGTTGGCGGCCTGTTCGTCGGATCGCTCCGATCCGCGAGAACAGACGAAGAATACCGGCACATTGAGCCTCGCGCTCGAAGCGACGGCGCCTTCGGGTCGCGTGTACCGTTTGCGCGACGCGTTCTTCGTGGTGACGGAAATCAGAACCGGCCAAGTCGTCGCCGTGCTCTCGAGCGAGGAGGAGCCGCCCACCGCGCGCGAGCTCCGCGCCATGCTGCTCACCGGCAGTTATGCGGTCACGCTGCAAGAAGGGTGGTTCATGGAGCGCATCGATACCGGGGGCGGCTCGGGTGGCACCGGCACCGGCGGGCGGGGCGGTACCGGAGCGACCGCCGGTACTGCCGGCACGTTCGGCGGTGAAGGCTCCATCGACGACGAGTTTCCGTTCGGCGGAATCGGCGGCGAGGATTCGGGCACCGGAGGCGTCAGCGGACGCGGCGGCTCGGCGGGACGCGGCGGCTCGGCGGGGCGCGGCGGCTCGGCGGGGCGCGGCGGTGGGCCGAGCACGGGCGGCGTGAGCGGGTCCGGAAACGGGGGAACGCGCGTGGAAGCGCACCTCTTGAGCGACGCCCTACAGCTCTTCTCGCTTTTCGGGGGGGACGAAGCGTTCGTCATCTACTCGTTCCAGATCGGCGGCGAGGTCATCGATTTCCGGCGCGGGCGACTGCGCGTCGGCATCGACATCATCGAAGATCCTTCGGTCTGCGTGCCGCCCGACGGCGTTCTCGATCCGGAGCGCGTGCTGATGGAGCTCAACACGCAGGCGTTCGGAAGCCTCGACCTCAACTCCGTGCTGGACGCGCTCGGCCGCAACGAGGGCATGAACGAGAACGGGCTCGACCTCTATCACCAAATCATCGACAGCTACGCGACCGTTGACCAGGGTCGTCTGGCGGGCGGCGTTCACTGCGGCGACGAGACGACGGACGGCGTGCCGACGCTCAACGGCTATCCCATCGACTGCAATCGCGTCGAGCGGTTCCAGTTCGACAACATCGGCGAATTCTTCCCGACGGCGTTCGTCAATCGCATCGATCTCATGCCGCAGAACGGCGCGCACTGCGGCCAGCAACGCATCATCTTCGCGAACAACGCGCAGAACCGCATGTTCATGATCATCGAAGCGCAAATCCCCAATCCCCGGCCGGCGCTCGGAGCGGCCGGCTGCCAGCCGCTCGCTCGGTTCTGGGTAGACGCGAACTCCATCTCGGACCCGTTCGAACGGGGCCTTCGGCTCACCGAAGCGTTCCTGTTCGGCTCGCCCGAGCTCGCGGACGCGGGCTTCGGACCCTTCATGACGGCTCGCAACATCACGGTGGGAAGCGGACAGATACGCACGAACCAGTTCGACCAGGGCCCCTGGACGCTTCGCGAGTTCAAGCTCGCGGAGAACGGCGAGGAGCTCAGCGCCATCCCCTTCCCTACGGCGGAAGCGCCGCACGGACGGCTTTGGGACGAGGAAGCCGCGTTCCCCCAAGGGCCGGAGTGT
Organism: Polyangiaceae bacterium; assembly: GCA_036374535.1. GTDB lineage: Bacteria > Myxococcota_A > Polyangia > Polyangiales > Polyangiaceae > PMG-095. The sequence continues at coordinate 30,496 of DASUTR010000670.1, read as the reverse complement.
CGCCAGAGCTTTCTCACGGCGCTCGAGGGCGTCTTGACCGACGACCCGGCGCTCATGTCTTTCGTCGTCGATCAGGCCTGTAAGGACGCCGAGAGTCGCAACGACCTCAGTCAAGACTACGCGGGCATGCTCTCCCAAGGCTTCCGGGAAGAGATCGAAGCGCGGATCGTCGGAACGGGTCTCAGCGCCGACGACATCGCGAACCGCGCACGGTTCGCCGGCTCGTGCATCGGCTGTCACGAGGAGTCGATCCGAGCGCCACTCGGACGGGGCGTGGTGGCGCCGTCGTCGAACGGCTTCGTCCACGTGCAAGAGTTTCCGGTCGAGTGTCAGGGAGGAGGGTCGTGCTTCCAGGCGTCGCCGGCGCTGCGAAACACCTTCTTTCCCACGCGGCTCCGGGCGCTCGCCACCATTCTCGACGAGCTCGTCGTCGAAGACCCCTGCGGCAACACGGGCGGAACCGGCGGAGCCGCAGGCGCGGGAGGCTTCGGCGGTTCGTTCGCCGGCTTCGGCGGCTCGTTCGGTGGGTCCGGACCGGTCGGCGGCGCTTTCCCGATGGCCGGCTCCGGCCCGGTCGGCGGCGCGGGCGGGAGGTTCGGCGGCGGGGGTCGCATGGGTGCTCCGGACGGCGGGACGGCAGCCGGCGCCGGGGGCGTGGGCGGCATGGCACCGGTCGTCGACATCGAGCTCCCGCCGGCGGACGAGCCCGTCGACGACATGGAGCAGCGTGACGAGGAGATTCGCGAGAGCTACGGCGACAAAACGGTGAGCGGCCGCTCGGCGAAGAGCACGCACTGATCCGAGGCCGTCGACGCACGGCGCGCCTTCGAACGTCGCACGGCGCGACGCGAGAAGGCGCGCCGCTCGGTCTCGTCGGACGAACGTCCGTCGGACGAATGTCCGCGACGAGTCGCCGGACGGCGCGAGCGGCGATAAACCGCCCGGTGCGCGTGGCACGCCCTCTGCAGAAGGCGCGGCCATGGAAAACTTTGCCGAGCTCACGGCCATCGCAGCGCTCTCGGCCGCTTGCGTCGCCTGCGTCGGGACGCCCGGCGCTCCCCCGAGCGGCGACGATCTATCGCGACTCTATCGCGCGTACGAGGAGCCGACGGCGGAGCTTCCCGTCGAGCACGTGCGCCCGTTGCTCGACGCTGCGGTCGCAGCGCTCGGCCCGCACCACGCGCTCGCCGGGCTCCACTTCGTCCGCGACGGACTCGCCGAAGCGAATCGGGGACTCGCAACGCGGCTCGATCTGGACGACCTCGAGCTCGAGGGGCGGGTCGAGGCGACCGTGCTCTGTCCGGGCCCCGGCGCCCCTCCGCCCTCGGCGAACGACGGGCGAGTGCTCGCCAGGTTGGGCGTGCGGGCCTCCCACCTCCAGCGAAGCTTCGGGGGAACGCTCGACGGTTGTCGCTTCTCGCTGGTCACCGCGTTCGGCGAAGCCCAAAGGCTCCACCTCGACGCCGAGTTCAGCGCGGATTTCGGCGCTCACCTCCGCCTCGGGAGCCCGCTCCCCGCGGCGCTGTTGGTGCATCTGCGGAACGTCGCGGGAACGAGCGAAAGCTCGCTCGGCGCGTTCGATCTAGCGCGCGATGAGTACCACTTTCGATTGACGGCCGACGACGCGCTCGAAGTGCTCCTCGACTCCGTGACGCTCGCGGGCTCCGACTTTGGCAGCGTCGTCGTGGTGCTGGCGCCGTCGGGCTTCGTGGGCATTCGTGAACGACGCGGCCTCTGGGCGTGCGGCGACGCGAGCACGCCATGCGTGCTCTACTGACGTTCGCCGTCGTCGCGTCGCTGCTCGCGCGGCCCGCGGCAGCGTACCAAACGGCGGGCAGCGAGCGCGTTGACCGTACCGCCTACACGCTGCGGGGGGGCGAGCTCTCGCTCGGCGTGCGCACGGCGGAGCTCGGCATCGTCGACGAGCTCTTGATCGGCACGTACGTCCCCACGTGGTTCGCGGGACCCGTACTCGGCGAGCCGATTCCCACCGGTTTCGTCAAACTGCGCGCGCCGTTCGACGGTAGCCTCGCGATCGCGGGTCGGGCCGCCGCCGTCTACGTGGACGCCGACGTGCTCGCCTCGAATTGGCTCGAGAACGACGGCAGCACCGCGTCAGTCTGGATCCTGCCGCTGAGCCTCGCGGCTTCGTACCGCTTCGGCCCAAGCTTCAGCCAAAGCGCCGAGCTCACCTACGTCGCCGTCGCCGCCGCGGGCGACCACGAAGGTGAAGCCGATATTCACGGTGCCCTGACCTCGACGAACGTAACGCTGTCGACCCTTTCGGAGCTGCGCCTCTCCCGCGTGTTCGCGCTCACGCTGCTCGCGAAGCTCATGGTGTACCGAGGCGACGCACGCGTGACGACCGAGTTCGAAACGGAAACGACGCACGTGGACGCCGAGCTCGGAGCGGACAAGCCCTACTCCGGCGTCGTCGCTGCCGTCGTACCGGGATTCAGCCTGAGCTTTTCGCACGTGAACTTCGAGCTCGGCGCCGGCTACGGCCATCTCTGGCTTCCCGCGGTCGAGCTTCCGGTGCGAACCCGCGGTCTCGTCCCCGAGGCGAACTTCTACGTTCGTTTCTGAGCAGCGACGCCCGAATCCCTCGTCGGTACCACCCGACCCGCGTCCGAAGCCTTCCACGTCCAGTCGGAACGGAAACTACACCGGACCGGTGGCCGCGATGCATTTTGCCCCCCAAATCCGCCGTAAATAAAGCCGCTTAAGTTGCGGCTCCCCTGGCCGTTCCGTCCTTCGTGCGACCGCGTTCGGGAACCTTCGCCGCTGCGAATGCCGAGCCGCTCGTCGTCTTCACGAGCGAGTGGGGCTCGATTGCGCTCGGCTTGGTCGCGCACGACGTGGTGTTCGCCTGCTTCGTGGAGGACATCTCCGAGAGCATCGCGGCACGCTGCGCGCGCAGACTCGAACGCATCCTCACGGGCGACGTTCGCTACACGGTCTTCATGGACGCGTACTCGCCGGACGGCGGCAACCTCGGCGCGCGCGCTCAGATTGCGCGTGCGCTCATCGCCCGTCGCGACAAAGTCGCGTCCACCGTGACGCTGGTCCGCACGGAGTCAGTCGCCGATTCGGCACGCCTGTTGAGCGAAATGCTGCAGGTGCCCGCCATCATCACGACGGACCATCACGAATTCGACCGCATGCTCGTCGAGGCGGCGCCCGACGCGCACCAGCGCATCCACCCGGACAATTGCGTCCCGGCGCCGATCGCGAGCGAGCCGCCGCTCCGGCTCGTCCACCGAGCCTGAGCGAGGCGGCCGGCGTTCAAGCGGCGGTGTCCGCGGCCGCCGCCGCCGGATCGTAGTTCAAGTTCGGACCGAGCCAGCGTTCGACCTCGGCGACGCTCATGCCCTTGCGCGCGTGGTAGTCGAGCACCTGGTCGCGTTCGATCTTGCCGAGGCCGAAATAGATCGCCTTCGGATGAGCGAAATAGAGACCGCTCACGCTCGAGCCGGGCCACATGGCGTACGACTCGGTGATGCGGATGCCGGTGTTCCGTTCCACGTCGAGCAGCCGCCAGATGGCTGCCTTCTCCGTGTGATCGGGACAAGCCGGGTAGCCCGCCGCCGGGCGAATGCCGCGGTACTTCTCGCGAATGATGTCTTCGGGACTCAGGCGTTCCTCGCGCCCGTAGCCCCACTCTTCACGAACGCGCTTGTGGAGGCATTCGGCGAACGCCTCGGCCAACCGATCGGCGAGCGCTTCCGCCATGATCGCGTTGTAATCGTCGTGCTTGGCTCTGAACGAGTCGCAGAGCTCCTTGAGCCCGAGCCCCGTCGTGACCGCGAACGCTCCTACGTGGTCGGCGAGACCGGTCTCGCGCGGGGCGACGAAGTCGGCGAGTGATCGGCTGGGGCTTCCCGCCTCCTTCTGCGCTTGTTGTCGGAGAAAGTGGAGTCGCTCGAGCGGCGTCCGCCGCCCTTCGTCGGTGTAGAGCTCGACGTCATCGCCCACGGCGTTCGCCGGGAAGAGCCCGTACACTCCGCGCGCCCGAAGAAGCTTCTCGGCGATGATGCGATCGAGGAGCGCGTTCGCCTCCGCGAAGAGCTGCTTCGCCTGCTCGCCCTGGCGCTCGTCCTCGAAGATCCGGGGATAGACGCCGGAAAGCTCCCACGTGTGGAAGAAGGGCGACCAATCGATGAATTCGCGCAAGGTGGCGAGCGGAAAATCGTCGAGCACCCGCACGCCCACGAACTCGGGCGCCGCAACGTCCTCGGCACGCCAGTCGATGGGCGTGCGATTGGCCCGCGCCGCTTCGAGCGTGATGAGCCGTCGTTTCGGCGAGCCGTGCGCCTTCCTGAGCGCGTCGTACTCGGCGCGATGATTGGCGACGAAAGCGGGCTTGGCGTCGCCGAGCAGGCTGGTCGTGACCGGCACGGCGCGGCTCGCGTCGAGCACGTGCACGACCGGCTCGCTGTAGTGGGGCGCGATCTTCACGGCCGTGTGCGCCTTGCTCGTCGTCGCGCCGCCGATCAAGAGCGGTTGCTTGAAACCGAGGCGCTCCATCTCCCGCGCGACGTGGGTCATCTCGTCGAGCGACGGCGTGATCAGACCCGAGAGACCGATGAGATCGGCGTTTTCGCTCCGGGCTCGCTCGAGGATCTTTTCACAAGGGACCATCACGCCCATGTCGATCACTTCGTAGTTGTTGCAGGCGAGCACGACCCCGACGATGTTCTTGCCGATGTCGTGGACGTCGCCCTTGACGGTCGCAAGCACGATTTTTCCCTGCGTCTTGACGGCGTGGCCCGCCTTGGCGAGCTCGGCCTTCTCGGCTTCCATGAAGGGCGTGAGGTAGGCGACGGCCTTTTTCATCACCCGAGCGCTCTTCACGACCTGGGGCAGGAACATCTTGCCCGAGCCGAAAAGATTGCCGACGACGCCCATGCCGTCCATGAGCGGACCTTCGATGACGGAAAGCGGGCGGCCGAGCTTCTGGCGCGCTTCTTCGGCGTCGGCCTCGATGTAGGCGTCGATGCCTTTGACGAGGGCGTGCGACAGGCGCTGCTCCACGCTTCCGGTGCGCCACTCCTCGGTCTTCTTCTCCGTTTCGCCGCCGCCGCCCGCCTGGGCCTTGAGCTTCTCGCCGAAATCGACGAGTCGCTCGGTGGCGTCGGGACGGCGATTGAGCAGCACGTCCTCCACGAGCTCCTTCAACTCGGGCTCGATCTCTTCGTAGACCTCGAGCATTCCGGCGTTGACGATGCCCATGTCCATGCCCGCGCGGATGGCGTGGAAGAGGAACGCCGAGTGCATCGCCTCGCGCACCTTGTTGTTGCCGCGGAAGCTGAACGAAACGTTCGAGACGCCGCCGCTCACCTTCGCGTGAGGCAGGTTTTGTTTGATCCAGGCCGTGGCTCGAAAGAAATCGTTCGCGTAGTCGTTGTGCTCCTCGATGCCCGTGGCAACGGTGAGGACGTTCGGATCGAAAATGACGTCCTCGGGAGGAAAGCCGAGCTCGGTCAGGATGCGGTAAGCGCGCTCACAGATGCGGATCTTGTCCTCGTACGTCGCGGCCTGACCCTGTTCGTCGAACGCCATCACGACGACGGCGGCGCCGTAGCGCAGGATCGTGCGGGCATTCTGGCGGAACCTCTCCTCACCTTCTTTGAGCGAGATCGAGTTCACGATGCCCTTGCCCTGGAGGCACTTGAGCCCGGCCTCGATGACCTCCCACTTCGAGGAATCGACCATGAACGGAACTTTGGCGACCTCCGGCTCGCTCGCGAGGAGCGCGAGGAAGCGCTTCATGGCCGCGACGCCGTCGATCATCCCCTCGTCCATGCAGATGTCGATGACGTTGGCGCCGTTTTCGACCTGCTGGCGCGCCACGCTCACGGCTTCTTCGTATTTTCCTTCTTTGACGAGCTTCGCGAATTTCGGCGAGCCGGCGACGTTCGTGCGCTCGCCGATCATCATGTAAACGCCACGCTGCTGCGTGAACGGTTGCGAGCCGGAGAGCCGCAGCGGACGCCACTCGTCCGCGGAGACGGGCGGCGTGCTCGCCACCGACGCCGAGCGCTCGCCGCCCTCGGAGGGCACGCTCGCGTATCGGCGCGGCGGCGCCGAAGACAGCGCGTTCGCGATGGCCGCGATGTGCTCGGGCGTGTTCCCGCAGCAGCCGCCGGCGATGTTCACGATCCCGGCGCGCGCGAAATCGCCGAGGTAGCGCGCCATGTCGGGCGGCTCCAGATCGAAACCCGTCGCGGACAGGGGGTTCGGCAGCCCCGCGTTCGGGTAACACGACACGGCGACGTTCGCCTTCTGCGCGAGCTCGGCGAGGAACGGATACATGATGTCCGGACCGAGCGAGCAGTTGAGACCGACCGAGAGCGGTTTCACGTGCTCGACCGAGTTCCAGTAGGCTTCGATCGTCTGCGCCGAGATCATCGTCTCGCCGCCGCGCCCGACCGCGGCGGAGATCATGATCGGCAGGCTCGTGCGGTCCGCCTCGAACACCTCTTGGATGGCGACCAGGGCGGCCTTCGCGTTCAGCGAGTCGAAAATCGTCTCGACGAGCAACAGATCGACGCCGCCCGCGATGAGCGCCCGCACCTGCTCGACGTACGCCGTCTTCACCTGATCGAAGGTGACGACGCGAAAGCCCGCGTCGTCGGCGTCGGGCGAGTTCGAGAGCGAAACGGTGAGCGGACCGACCGCCCCGGCGACGAAACGCTGGCGCCCGCTGGCGTTCCCAACCCGATCGGCCCACTCGCGACATTGCCGCGCCGACTCGACGTTGATCTCGTCGGCGAGCTTTCGCAAGAAGGGGTTCTCGATCACGCCCTGGTAAAACTCGGGATCCTTCCGCCCGCCGTGCTCGCGCGGATCGTCTATGAAAAACTCGCTCTGCGTGATGCTCGTCGCGCCGAACGTGTTCGTCTCGATGATGTCGGCCCCCGCCTCGAGAAAGCGGCGGTGAATGTCGCCGATCATCGCGGGCTGGGTCAGGCAGAACAGATCGCCGTTGTTCAGCAGATCCTTACCGGCGTTCTCGAAGCGCGTGCCGCGGATGTCGCTCTCCTTCATGCCGTACGTGCGGATGGTCGTGCCCATCGCGCCGTCGATGATGGCGATGCGTTCTTGGAGGATTTTCTGGAGGGGATGTTGATTTTGCATGGCAGCGTTCGACAGTCAGCTCGTTGGGACCTTCGGCTTCTCGGCAATGGCGAGTACCACCTCGAGGTGCGGTTTCTTCGGTTCGCGCGACACGATCTCTGCGCTCTTCACGGCGAGGCCCGTCGCCGCGACGAGCCGCTTCACGGCGTCGGGCGCGAAGCCGGGGTGAAGCTCGCCGTAGCGCGCCGTAATCTCGTGTTGCTCGTGGCGGTCGAGGCACAGGAGCACGAGCCGCCCGCCCGGCCGGAGCACGCGCGCGCACTCGGCGAGCAGCCGCTTCGGCTGCGCCGCGTACGTGAGCGTGTGGAACACGAGCACGGCGTCGAACGCCGCGTCGTCGAAGCCGAGCTCGTGCGCGTCGGCGACGAGCACGCGGACGTTTTCGAACTTCGCGAGCCGCACGCGCGCCGCGTCGATCATGCGAGGGTTCGAGTCCACGCAGGTGAGCGAGCGCGCATACGGCGCGATGGCCGCGGCGGCGGCTCCGTCGCCCGAGCCCACGTCGAGCACGTCGCCGAGCTCGAGCAGACCGGCGATGCCCACGGCGAGCGACTGCCACGTACGGCCGGGCGAGTAGTACCGCTCGAGATTGTCCAGAGCCCATTCGGGGAGCCCGCCGCGACGCTCGGCGTCGAGCTCGAGCAGGCGCCGACGGTCGCCGAGGAGCGTCGGATCCTCGGCCATGGACGCGCCGTCGAGCACTGCCCTCGCGGCCGGGGGCAACGCGTCTTCCGCGAGCGCGTAGAAGCACTGTGTGCCGTTCCTGCGGTCGCGAACGAATCCGGCCTCTCTGAGTCGGCCGAGGTGCGTCGAGACGCGCGACTGAGCCATGCCCGTCACGCGCACCAGATCGGTGACGCAGAGCTCTCGTTCGCGGAGCAGCGCGCAGAGCCTCAGGCGACTTTCGTCGCCGAGAGCATTCAGCGTGTCCACGTAGGCGGAGAGCGTCATTATCCCTGTATCCGCATGCAAGAATTGATCATGCCTTTGGCGCAGTTTCACGTCAACTCCCCCGGAATTTGGGCCGGAAGAGCCGAAAGCGCCGGCGCGCTAAGCTCTGCCTTCCGGATGAGCGCCTCGAGCCGCGACCCCCAACGCTGCCCCCTTTGTGGCGGTCCGAACGCGTGCGGCATGAGCAGCGGAGCGGGAACCTGTTGGTGTTCTTCCGCGAAGATCCCCGCCGAGGTTCTCGAACGGGTGCCGCCGGAAGCGCGCGACCAGATCTGCGTCTGCGCCGCATGCGCGTCCGGCGAGCGACGTCCCGCTCGCCCGCTGCGCGTCGCGCGCCCCGACTCCGACTAGCCGTTCGCCGCTCCCATCGCGGGTGCCGCCGAAAGCAGGCCGCGGTCGGCGCCGAGCGCGTCGACGATGCGTTAGGAGCGCAGCGGCGGCGGCTCACGACGCGTGTCGCGAGAACGCCGATGGGTACGACGACGAACTCGTAGACTCAGTCCATTTCGAGACGGTTTCACGCCGCCGACGGCACGTCGACCGATGCGCCTCGACGAGCGCCGCGCGGTTGACGACTGTGCCTCGAGCCGCTACGAGAAATGGGACCCCACGTGCCGAACGTTGCGCTTGCCGACTATCGCGCGCTCGCGGCATTTCGCTACGAGATCCGCAGGTTCCTCGCCTTCAGCGAGCGAGCGGCGCGCAGCCTCGGGATCGAACCGCAGCAACACCAGCTCTTGCTCGCCGTGCGCGGATTTCCCGGGAGCTCCCGCCCGACGATCGGAAACATCGCCGAACGGCTGTGCGTGGAGCACCACACCACGGTGGGCCTCGTCGACAAGCTCGAAGAGCGCGCGCTGCTGCGCCGACAGCGCGGGACGGAGGATCGACGCGAGGTGTTTCTCGAGCTCACGACGGCCGGCTCGACACTCTTGCGCAAGCTCTCCGTGCTGCATCGAGATCAGTTGCTCCGTGTCGGCCCTCACATGGTGGACGCGCTCGACGCGATCCTTTCGGCGTACGGCCTACCGCGCCCGTCGAAATCGAACGGCAAGAGCGGCACGTGGCCGCGCCTCGAAACGCCCGCCAAGCGCGCGCGCGCGACGAGCCCACGGCGCCGCGCGAGCGCTCGCTGAGCCTTCGCGCCTAGGGACCCGGCGCTTCCCAGCGCCCGCTCGTGGCCGAGCGGAAAAGGGCGTCGATGACGGCCATGTTGCGCACGGCATCTTCGAGCGGAATGGGCGCGGGCTTTCCCTCGAGGATCGCGCGGGAAAATGCTTCGGCCTCGACGGTGTACTGATCGACGCTGTCGAAGCTCACCGCTTCGACGCCGGAGCCGAGGTAATCGCGCCCGTCGTCCACGAAGATGCGGCAGGGGCGGTCGCTCGGCGCGTTGTACGGCACCTCGATTTCGATGCGCCCGCGAGTCCCGAGGATCTGTGTGCGCTGATAGCCGACGAGCTGCGTGCTGCAGACGAATATGGCTTTTCCCGTGGGAAAGTCGAGCAGCGCCGTCGTGAGCCGATCGGTGCCGAACCTCGGGTCGCGCTCGATGCTGGCGAGGACGCGCGTCGGTTCGCCGTCGAACAAGAAGCGCGACGTCGTAACGGGGTAGCAGCCGATGTCGTAGAGCGCTCCGCCGCCGAGGTCGGCGATATTGCGGACGTTCGCGGCATCGTCGTTGAAGAACGAGAACGAGCTTTGGACGACGCGAAGCTCGCCGATGCGGCCGCTCCGTACGAGCTCCCGCGCCGCGAGCCACTGGGGGTGCGTTCGAACCATGAACGCTTCCTGAATGGATACGCCGTTCCGATCGCGTGCCTCGACGAGCTCGGCCGCTTCGGCCGCGGTGAGCGCGATGGGTTTTTCGCAAAGCACGTGCTTTTTGGCCAGAGCGGCGCGCTTCGACCAGAGAACGTGCAGGTGATTCGGCAAGGGGTTGTAGACGGCATCGATGCCGGGGTCCGCGACGAGCTCCTCGTACGAGCCGTACGCGCGCGGAATGCCGAGCGAGGCGGCCGCCGTCCTCGCTTTTTCGAGGGAGCGCGAGGCCAGGGCGACCACCTCGATGAGCTCGCTCTTCAGCATGGCCGGGATGACCTTGTTGGTCGCAATCCGTGCGACGCCGAGAATGCCCCAGCGAACTTTTTTCATCGTTTCGTCTCAGGCGGCGGAAAGCTCGGCCCCCACTCCTAGCACGCGGAGGGAGCGCAGCCTTCGACGAAGGCGGACACTGCCACGCGATTAGCCGTGGAAGACGAGCGGCATGCCGCCGTCACCCGACATGCGGTCGCGCTGGTGGTACGTGTGGCGCGGACCGTGGCGTTCGCTGTGCTGCTTGCACCAAAGTCGCTGCCCGCCGGTCGCCACGCGCGTGCGAACGCAGTGCTCGCAAGCCGGCTCGATGCGCGGCGCGTTCGATACTTCCCGCGGACGCACGACGAGCACGGGACACGGCGAGAGCCGAACGACGCCCTCCGCGACGGACCCAAGCAGCATGCGCGAGAACCCCCGCCGGCCGTGCGTGCCGACGATCACGAGGTGCGCCTCGAGATCGCGCGCGAGCTCGGCTATCTGCTCGGCGGGCGAGTCGAAGCGCAGATGCCCGACGACTCGTTGCGGAATCGGCGCGGTGGCGTCGCGACCGCGCGTGAACTCGAAGAGACGGCGATCGAGGTACTGCTCGAGCTCACCGCCCGACTCCCGCGCCGCTTCAGGGGACGGCGCGCCGTCGGGCACGTGCTCGACTCCGACGACCGGCGGAAATGACGCAGCGACGTGCACGGCGTGAAGCTCGGCGTTGCGCTCGCTGCTCGCGAGCTCGAGCGCTTGAACGAGCGCAAGCTCACTCGATTCCGAGTAGTCCACCCCCACGACGACGACCTGCGGCTGGGTGCTGGATGTCATGGTTACCTCGTCTCGAAGAGAAGCAGGCTTCATGCCACCGCGTCATTGCTGCGGAATTCGGCCGGCGCCGCGCGCATGGGACATTTGGCCTCGCCCAGCGCGCGGCCGGCGTCGTGAGCTGACCCGGTGGGCGGACCGCCTAAAATCCGTAGCCCGCGCCGAACTTCAGACAGACGAGCGTCGTGAGTAAGCGATCGTCCGAGAGGTAGTCGATGTACGTCTGACCCGAGAGGTCGAGCGAGAGGAAGGGCTCCGCGCGCGTTGCGACGGAGTTCGACGCGAGCGACGCTCTCACGCCGAGCACCGCGTACGGACTGATGTTGCCGAACGAGAGCTCGCCGTCGACTTCACCCACGTGAAGGTTCGTCCCGACGATGGCGTGACCAGCGACAGGGCGCGGCGAGCCGAAGTATGCGAGCCCCGTACCCCACGCGAAGTCTTTGCGCTCGGGGGCAAGCACGGTTTCGAACGAATTGTGAAAGCCCAACGGGAACGCCGACTCGCCGTCGACCCACTTGAGACCCGGAAGCGTGAACACACCGTCGGCACCGACCACGGGGCCCGAATGACCCGGAGTATCGGACGTGCTCATCGCCGTGCCGGCCTGTCCGCGCGCGAACGCGAGGCACCCGCTCGCGAGCGGCGATAGCGCGAGAACGAGCGCCGCGAAGCGTCGACGCATGGCGCTCCTTATCACGCTGCACGAACGAAACCGAACGCAGGCCGTCCGGCCGATGCGCCCCTCGAGCTTCGTCACTTATGGATGCAGTCGCGCCGTACGCGGTAAACGAGCGGGCCGTAACGCGCCCGGGTTGCGGAGGAAAGCACGAACGTGTTTCGGGACGTTGCTTGACAGTCCGGAGCACGCCTCACTAGTCTCGCCGGTTACGGTTGCGGGGTTTCAGACTCGCACCCGCCCATTCACTAAATAGAAAACGGAAAAAGGGTTTAGACCATGAAGAAGGTCATTTCGGCATCCGTGGCTCTCGGATACTTGTGCTTCCTCGCTGCCTGCGCCGGTTCGCCGGTCAAGGGTAAGCACGCCGGCGGAGCAAGCATCTACTCCGACGTTCAGTTCAACGAGCACACCAACGACAACGCGGTCGGTGGCAAGCGCGGCGAAGGCTGCACCTCGAACATCCTGGGCATCTTTGCCTCGGGTGACGCGTCGGCCGCTTCGGCCGCGAAGCAAGCGGGGATCACGAAGATTGCCTCGGTGGATGGCACCGCTTCCACGATTTTGAACCTCTATTCCACGTACTGCGTCGTCGTCACCGGCGAGTAGTACCGAGGAGTAGTGAAAGGTCAGATCGGCGATGCCGCTCGTTCGGCGTCGCCGATCCACCTCCCACTGCTCGAACGACGTGGCGCGTTCGCTCGCAGTTTCGTTCCTTGCATTGGCCGTCCTGGCTGCGCCGGAAGTTCGGGCACAAGTTCCCGCTTCCGACCCGAAGGCAGACCAGGCGCGTCTCGCCGACGCCATCGAGCTCAAGAACGGCGCGTACCTGCGCGGCTTGATCCTCGAGGTCGATCCGGCAAGTCATCTCACCATCGAGCTGCCGACCGGCGAGGTGCGTAAGATCCCCGTCGGGGAGATCGCGTCCGCCGAGCGTTCCGGCAAGCCGCTGAAGTTCACCGAGCCTGTCGCGCCCGCCCCGGGCGCGGTTGCGAAAGCGACGGCTCCGGCGCCGGAGGCCAAAGCCGAGCAACGTGAGCTCGATCGCATCCTTTCGGCCATCCGAGGCCCCCGCGTCAACCTCAAGCTCGAGTCGAACGAGGAGGCCTTCCTCGAACGACGGATCGGCTCGAAGCTCGCCGAGCAGGCCACCGGACCCTCGGCGCTGACCGGCACCGTCGGCTATCACCTCGTCTGCCAGGTTCCCTGCGACGTCGAGCTCCCCGCCTACGACCCGGTCGTGTATCGAATCGACGGCGATCGCACCGAGCCGACCGAGTGGTTTCGACTTCCCCGCTACAACGCCCGCATCAAGGCCGACCTCGTGAGCAACATGTGGCCCATCTGGCCGCGCGCCATGCTCGTCGGCGGCACCATCTTCAGTCTCGTCGGCGGGGGCATGCTCGCGGGCTGGGCGCTCGCGGACGGCTCGGACGGCGTCCGCAACGTGGGCATCGGCCTCGCCGCGACCGGAGGCGTGTTTTTCCTCGCCTCGGGTGTCCTCTTCCTCACCAGGCCGCATTCGACGTACGAGATCGAACGGCAACCGTGATGAACGAGGTCCTCGCGTGATCGTCCCGAGCGCTCGCCTGGCGGCGCTCGTGCTCTCGGTAGTACCGCTCGGGTGCATTCGTGTCCCGAGGGGCGTCGCGACCGAGTTCTGCGCGCAGTCGCCGAAACACAGCAATTTCTCGGCCGGTGAGAGCACGGCGAAGCCGTCGTGCTGCCTGCCGGCGCCGATTCGCGTCGCGAAGAGTGGTTCGGCGGTCCAGGGGGAACGATGCGCGCGCTGAATCGCCGCGAGCTCCTCGCGCTCGGCCTGCCGCTCGCGCTTCCCGGCTGCGTCGCGCAGCGGCTCGAGTACTCGACGCGCGCGGTGTACCTCGACCCGACGCGCGCGAAGCCGGGTCACCTGCCGTTCGAGACGGGCCAAATCCTACTGAGCGAGGCGCCGGGACCGCACGGCGTCCTCTTCACGCTCGCACCGAACCGTTTCTTCCGTTTCACGCACTCGGCCATGATCGTGCTCGACGAACGCGGCGAGCCGTTCGTCTACGACATGTCCGCCGAGTTCAAGCCGACGCTCGCGACGACGCCGCCCGGCTCACTGCACGGCGGGGTGCGCAAGACGTCGATTGCCGATTACGTCGGCATCCACCTCTACGTCGAGGTCTTCGATCCCCCGGCCGGCGTCGATCGCGCGAAAATGGCCGAAAAAGTGCGACAAATCGAGGACGACGCGGTCGAATTCGACGCGCACTGGGATTTCGACGACAGCGACGCGCTCTTCTGCTCCGAGTTCGTCGTCGACGTCCTCCAAGCGGGCGGCGCGCCGCGCCCGCCGCTCGTCGGCCTCACCGAAAATCAATCGCTACGGAAGGTCCTGTCTTGGTTCGGCGTGACGACCTCGGAGTCGTTGCCGGCCGCCGCGCTCCCGCGCGAAAAACTCGTCGCCGCATTTTCGCGCTGGCCGACGCGCGCCGCGGGGACGGCGTACCTCGAGGCCAAGCGCGAGCTTTACCGCCGCTTCACCCCGGATCAGAACATCGGCGATCTCCTCGAGCTCGAAGGCCTCGACGTGAAGCTCCGGCCCCCCATCGAGCGTTACTTGGATCGCGCCCCCCTGCTCTACGTATCGGCCACCGAAGCGCCTCCCGAAGCCGAGATGCGCGCGCGCATTCGGGCGCTCGCCGACGAGGAGCTCGGTCCCTTCACGGGGCCCGAGCATGGGTGAGCGGCCGTTCGACGCCGCGGGCGCGGAACGAGCGCCCCTTCGGCCGAAACCCGCCGGCGCCGAAGCCCGCGCGAAGTTCACGCGCGGCAAGGCGCGGCCGCGCGGTGTCGTCTGGTTCGGCGCGAGCTCGTTCTGGGGGCATCTTCGCCATTTCGTCGCGTCGGCGATCGCGACCGAAGACGTCGATTCTCGCGATTGGATGACGGCCGATCCGCCCGACGAGCTCCTCGCGCGCATCGCCCGCGAGCTCGGCGGCGATCCGTCCGCCTCGAGCCTGGTCGATGCGCTCGGGCGCGATATCTGGATCGATTTCGTCGCCGACACGGGCGACGACGTCTCCGTGAGCCGAGCGGTCGCCCACCTTCTCTTCGCCGACTACGAGCTCCCGGATCCGGATCGTCCGGGCGAGCTCCTGCTCGCTCCGCGCGGTGAGATCCTGCTTTTCGGCGGGGACACGGCGTACCCCGTCGCCACGGCGCAAGAGATCACGAACCGCGTGATCGCGCCCTGGAATCAGGTGCTCGATGCCTTGCCCGCGAGCAACGCACCGCGTGTTCTCCTCGGCATTCCGGGCAACCACGATTGGTACGACGGGCTCGACGGCTTTCAGCGCCTATTTCGCCGCCGAACGGGCGACGACGAAGCGCGCCCGAGCGTCGTCGGCATCTCGCAGGCGATGCTCCAACACTACGCCGAATGGGCGCGCCAGTTCGTGCGCGGCGGGAAGGTCGACAAGCCGCGGTCGCTCGTGCTCGCGGGTTACACGCCCGTGCAGAACGCGAGCTACTTCGCGCTCGCCGTCACGCGAACGTTCCAGCTTTACGCCGTGGACCGGCAGCTGCGCACCCCGGACTCGAGGCAGAGCCGATTTCTCGGCGACCTCTATCGCGACCGCCCGGACCTCGCGGCCTGGGTGCTCCTCCCCGACCCCATCTATCGCTTCGGCGTTCCGAGCAAGACGGGCACCGCCATGATCGAGCCGCTCGGGCTCGATCTCGAAGCGCGCGATCATTTCGTGCTGACGGGCGACGTGCACCACTACCAGCGGCTGCGGCGCGGGCGCACGCTGCACGTCATCGCGGGCGGCGGCGGCGCATTTCTCCACCCCGCGCGGCTCGCCGCCGGCGGGCTCCCGCACGACCTGCAGTGGCCGAACGCCGCGCAGTGCAGGCAGCTCCTCCGCGCCGTCGCGTTCAAGATCGGCGCCGGTCGCTCGGGCTTCTTGCCGCACCTCGTGCTGCTCGCGCTGTTCCTGCCCGCGGTTTCGTTCGGCGCGCGCTTCTACGAGCGGCTCGGCGTCATCCTCGCCGCGCCCGTGTCCATCACGCTCCTGCTCGGCGTCGTTTACGCGCTCATCGGCGGCGTCAGGCGCCGGCCCGCCGTCCTCCCCTTCGCGTTCGGCACGTCGTTCCTGACGGCGCTGCTTCCCGTCGGAGGCTCGTACCTCATCGGCCACGGCCTCGCCGAGCTCGGCATCTCCATCTCGCTCACGCTGCTCGTGATCGCGACCCTCACCGTCTCCGTCTTCGCCGGAGTGTTCGTGTTCGGCGCGTACCTCTCGCTCCTCACGCGCCTCGGCTTCGAGCACACGCAGGCGTTCACCGCGCTCGACCACCCCGGTTACAAACACTTCTTGCGCCTCCGCGTGCGCGCCGACGGCAGCGGCATCGACGGCTTCTGCATCGGCGCCGTCGACCCACTCGGCCCCGCCCAAGACCCCGTCCTCGTCGACACCTTCACCTGGCGCCCGAACACCCATCACCCCACGTAGCGGACGGACGAACCGCCAAGACGCCAAGAGCGCCAAGCCTCGCCAAGAGGGAGTTTTCTTGGAGAAGGCGGACACTCCGAAGAACCCAAAAATTCTCCTTGGCGACCTTGGCGTCTTGGCGGTTCAATCCCTTCGTACAGGGAGCGCGTGGCCGGCCATCAGATGCGCGAGACGTCGACGACGCCGTTCACGCGGGACAGGGCGCGCATGACGCCCTTGAGTTGCGTGAGGTCGTTACAGTGGAACGTGAAGACGTTGCGCGCCTGGCCGTCTTCGCCGGCGCGACAGTTCGCTTCGCTGATGTTGATGCTCTGCGCGCTGAAGGTCTGGCTCACCGTCGCCAGAATGCCGGGTTTGTTCGTGGTCGTGACGCAGAGCTGAACCGGGCGATTGATTTTCGCCTTCGAATCCCACGCGACGTCGACGCGGCGCTCGGGATCCATGTCGAGCGCTTTCTTGCACTCGCGCCGGTGGACGGCGACGCCGCGACCGCGCGTGATGAACCCGATGATGGCGTCGCCCGGCAGCGGATTGCAGCAGCGCGCATAGCGCACGAGCACGTCGTCGATGCCGTTCACGGTGATGCCGGCGTGATCCCTACCGATCACCTTGCGCACGAACTGCTCGATGCGTCCCTGCCGGAGGCTCGGCGACGGCTCGCTGTCGGGCGCCTGCGTCTGCATCGCCTCGACGACGTCCTCGGCGTCGAGCTTGCCGTAGCCGACCGACAGCAAGAGCTCGTCCAGGCTGCCGTGCCCGAAATGCTCGGCGACGCGCTTCGAGTCGCGCTCGCTCTTTGCGAGCTTCGCGAACGAAAGCCCCCCCGTCCTCATCTCGGACTCGAGGAGCTCGCGCCCGAGGTTGATGCTCTTCAACCTGAGCTCGCTGCGGATGTGGGCGCGAATGCGCGAGCGGGCTCGCGTCGTGACGACGAAATCGAGCCAATCCTTGTTCGGCTGATGTGTCGCGCTCGAGATCACCTCGATCACGTCGCCGCTCTTCAGCTTGTAGCGGAGGGGCACGATCTGGCCGTTGGCGCGAGCGCCCGAGCAGTGCTGGCCGATTTCGGAGTGAATCGCGTACGCGAAATCGACGGGGGTCGAGCCGCGCGGCAAGACTCGCACGTCGCCCTTCGGCGTGAAGACGTAGACCTCGTCGGGGAAGAGGTCGATCTTGACGCTCTCCATGAACTCGACCGGGTCTTTGACGTTCTGCTGGAAGTCGGCGAGCTCGCGCAACCAGCCGAACTTCTGAGCGTCCTTCGGATCGACGCCGCCGCCGATGCGTTCCTTGTAGCGCCAGTGGGCCGCGACGCCGTGCTCGGCGACGCGGTGCATTTCGTGCGTGCGGATCTGAATCTCGATGCGCTGCCGCCCGGGACCGATCACCGTCGTGTGGAGCGACTGATACATGTTCGGCTTCGGCAGCGCGATGTAGTCCTTGAAACGCCCCGGGATGGGCGTCCAGCGCGAGTGCATGGCGCCGAGCGCGGCGTAGCAGTCTGCAACCGATTCCACGCAGATGCGGAACGCCAAGATGTCGTAGACCTGCTCGAAGTCGCAGCTCTGACCCTTCATCTTGCGGTGGATCGAGTAGAGGTGTTTCGCGCGACCGGTGACTTCGGCGGCGAATCCCTGCTCGGCGAGGCGCGACACGATGGTGCGACAGACGCTCTCGATGTAGCGCTCGCGGTCCTTCTTGGTCTTCGCGAGCTTCGACGCGAGCTCGCCGTGCGCGTCCGGCTCGAGGTACTTGAACGAGAGATCCTCGAGCTCGCTCTTCAAACGCTGCATGCCGAGACGCGACGCGAGCGGAGCGTAAATCTCCCGGGTTTCGCGCGCGATGCGCTCCTGCGCCTCGGGCTTCATGTGATCGAGCGTGCGCATGTTGTCGAGCCGATCGCAGAGCTTCACGAGCAGCACGCGCAGATCCTGCGCCATCGCCACGACCATCTTGCCGAAGCTCTCGGCCTGGCGATCCTCGCGCGAAACGAAATTGATCTTTCCGAGCTTCGTGACGCCGTCGACGATCGTCGTCACTTCGGTGCCGAACTCGCGCGACAAGTCCGACGTCGTGACGCGCGTGTCTTCGAGCACGTCGTGGAGAAGCCCCGCGCAAACGCTCGCGGTGTCCAACCGGAGTTCGGTGATGAGCCCGGCGACGCTCGCGGGGTGCACGAAATAGGGCTCGCCGCTCTTTCGGGTCTGCCCCTTATGGGCCCACTCGGAGTAGTGGTACGCCTTGCGGATGAGGTCGAGATCCGCAGCGGGGTGATACGTCCGAACGATATCGACGAGGGAGTCGAGGGCGAGCATGCCGTCCGGGACCACGAGCGGGAACCCGGGCTACTAGCGTAAGGCTCGTCTGCAGCGCTGGCAAAATGCCGCGGAATGGGCCGAAAGACGCACCCTTATTTCAGCCCGACTGTAACACTGCCGGTCGATCCGCCTCGCTCCAGGCCGCAAGATCCGAAAGCGCGCGCTCCGCCATGACCTCGTACTTGGCGCGCTTCTTCAGCCGCCGGCCCTCGTGTGGGGCGAGGTGCGAGAAGGTGATGTTCGACGGCTGGTAGTCGCCCGGGTGCCGTGAGAGCTGCGCGATGAGCCCGCCGAGAGCGGTCGTCGGAGGGGGCAAGCGCGGCTCGTGGCCGCCGAGGCGCTCGGCGATGAAGCGCGCGACGAGCATCCCGCTCGCGGCGCTTTCGACGTAGCCCTCGACGCCGCTGATTTGTCCCGCGAAGTAGACGCCCGGCTCGCTCCTCAGCTGGAACGTCGAATCGAGCAGCGCCGGCGCGTCGAGGAACGTATTGCGGTGCACGGCGCCGTAACGGAGAAACTCCGCCTGCTCGAGCCCCGGGATGGTGCGGAACACGCGCTGCTGCTCGCCCCACGTCATGCGCGTCTGGAAGCCGACCAGGTTGTAGGCACTCGCGCTCTCGTCCTCGGGACGGAGCTGTACGACGGCGAACGGCCAGCGCCCCGTGCGCGGATCCGTGAGGCCGACCGGCTTCATGGGCCCGAAGGCGAGCGTGTTCTCGCCCCGCTCCGCCATCACCTCGATGGGCAGACAACCCTCGAAATAGCGGACGTCCTCGAAGCTCTTCGGCTCGACCTTCTGCGCGGCGCGCACGTCGGCGACGAACGCTCTGTACTGCTCCTGGTTCATGGGAGCGTTCACGTACGCGGTGCGATCCTCTTCGGTCTCTCCCTTGTCGTAGCGCGACGCGCGAAACACCTTCGACTCGTCGATCGAGTCCGCGCTGACGATCGGCGCGATGGCGTCGTAGTAGGCGAGCCGATCACGCCCGACGCGCCGCGCGACGTCCGCCGCGAGCGCGTCACCCGTGAGCGGCCCCGTCGCGAGCACGACGGGACGCGCATCGGGAATGCTCTCGACCACCGCGCTCGCGACCTCGACGAGCGGGTGCGCGTGCACCCACTCGGTCATCAGCGCGCTGAAGCGCTCGCGATCCACGGCGAGCGCGCCCCCGGCGGGGACCCGTGTGCGTTCGGCGGCGCGCATCACCCACGAGCCCAGGCGGCGCATCTCCTCCTTCAAGAGCCCGACGGCGTTCGCGAGCGCCGCCCCGCGAAACGAATTCGAGCAGACGAGCTCGCACAAGGAGTCGCTCGTCTGCGCGGGGGTGCGCGCGAGCGGCTTTTGTTCGAGCAATCGTACGCGAATGCCGCGTTCGGCGAGACCCAGAGCGACTTCGCAACCCGCGAGGCCCGCGCCGACGACGGTGACCTCGGGAGCGGTCATGCCGGCGCTGCCGGACTCTGACTCGCGTGCCCGGCCGCGTCGGTCGCAGCCGCCGGAGCGCCCTCCCCCTCGACCGGCTCGTCGAGCGGACGGCTGTAACCGCACTCTTTACCGCGCGGGCACATGAGCTTCGGGTTCTTCTGCCCGCCGCCCGTCACGAGAAACGGGTGCTGGCACTGCGGGCACGGCTCGTCGACGGGCTTCGCCCACACCTTGAAGTCGCACTGCGGGTACTTCGAGCAGCCGTAGAAGGGCTTGGCCCCCTTCTTTTTGGACCGCACCTCGACGATGTCGCCGCCGCACTTCGGGCACTTCACGCCGAGGGGGACGGGCTTCGCGTTCTTGCAGCCGGGGTAACCCGTGCACGACAGGAACTCGCCGTAGCGTCCCGTGCGGATCGCCATCGGCTTGCCGCACTGGTCGCAGGCGATGTCGGTCATCTTGACCTCCGCCGGCCCCTTGCCGTCCTTGCCCATGTCGCGCGTGTGCTTGCACTTCGGGTAGTTCTCGCAGCCGAGGAACCAGCCGTTCTTGCTCCAGCGCTTGAGCATGACCCCGCCGTCTTCCTCGCACTTGAACTCCGTGGGTTCGGGATCCGGCTTCCAGGCTTTCTTCTTCTTCGCGGCTTCCAGCACCTTACGGAAGCGCGAATAGAAGCGCTTCAAGAGCGTGACGCGTTCGAGCTTGCCGCTTTCGACCTCGTCGAGCTCCTCCTCCATCTTCGCGGTGAAGGTGGGGTCCATGAATTCGAGCTCGGTCGAGATCAGGCCATCGACGATCATCTTGCCGAGGTTCGTCGCCATCATTCCGCCGCTCGGAAGCTTCTCGACGTAGTCGCGAGCCTGAACCTTGCTGATGATCTCGGCGTAGGTGCTCGGCCGGCCGATGCCGCGCTTCTCGAGCTCGCGCACGAGCGAGCCTTCGTTGAAGCGCGCGGGAGGCTGCGTGAACTTCTGTTCGGTAACGACGCCCGGGGGTGTCACGAGCTCGAGCTTCTCGCCGTCGGCGATGGGCGGCAGAATTCCGTCCTCGTCGTCGCCGCCCTTGGCGGCTTTCTTGCCGTTCGCACCGTTCGACGCCGCGTGCCCGTTCGTGGGCTGAGCGGCTTCGGCCTCGGCGCCGTCTTCCTCGCCCGCGAGCGCCTTCGGCCCCTCTTCGAGCTCGCGCCCCGCCTGGTACTGCTCGAGCCAGCCGCTGAACTTCAAGACCTTGCCGCTCGCGCGGAGGCCGTAGCTCTTGTGCGCCGGCTTCTTCCCGGACGCCGTCGCTTCGATGTCGACGCCCGTCTGGTCGTAGACGGCGTGAGCCATCTGCGAGGCGACGAATCGATCCCAGATGAGCTTGTAGAGTTTGAACTGCTCGTCGGTCAGATGCTTTCGCACCTTGTCCGGTGAGAGCTCGAGCGAGGTCGGGCGGATCGCCTCGTGCGCCTCCTGCGCGTCTTTACGCGACTTGAAGACGTTGGGCTTGGCCGGCAAGAACTTGTCGCCGTGTTTCGTGCGAATGAACTCGCGCACTTCCTGGATCGCGTCGGGGCTCACGCGTACCGAGTCGGTGCGCATGTAGGTGATGAGCCCGACGAGGCCGCCGTCCTTCTTGAGGTCGATACCTTCGTACAGCCGCTGCGCGATGTTCATCGTGCGCTTGGTGCCGAAGCGCAGGTAGCTCGTCCCGTCCTGCTGGAGCTTGCTCGTCGTGTAGGGAGCCGGCGCGTTGCGCTTCTGCTCGCGCTGCGTGACGCCGACGACTCCGTAGCTTGCCGCCTGGAGGTCCGCGCGGATCGCCGCCGCCTGTTCGCCGTTTCCGACTTCGATCTTCTCGCCGCTCGCCTTGACGAGCCTCGCGGTGAACGCTTGCTTCGAAGCGCCGCGCAGTCCGACCCCGACGTTCCAGTACTCCTCGGGGACGAACGCTTCGATCTCGCGCTCGCGCTCGACGATGAGGCGGAGGGCGACCGACTGCACGCGGCCTGCGCTGAGTCCGAAGGCGAGCTTGTTCCAGACAAGCGCCGAAACGTCGTAGCCGACGATACGGTCCAGCACGCGGCGGGCGCGCTGGGCGTCGTAGAGATGTTGATCGAGCTCCCGCGGCTTCTCGATGCCGTGCTCGACGCCCTTCTTGGTGATCTCGTGAAACTCGACCCGGTGGACCTCGAGCTCTTTTCGCCCGAGCTCCTCGGCGAGATGCCACGCGATGGCCTCACCCTCGCGATCAGGGTCGGTCGCGAGCAAGAGAACGTTCGCCTTCTTGGCCTCGGTCTTGAGCTCCGAGAGGACGGCGGCTTTGCTCTCGATGACCTCGTACGTCTCCTGGAAGCCCTTCTCGACGTCGATGCCCATGCGCTTGGGCAGGTCTTTGACGTGACCCTTGCTGGCGAGGACCTCGTAGCCGGACCCAAGATACTTCTTGATGGTCTTGGCCTTGGCCGGTGATTCGACGACGACGAGGGTCTTCCTCATGGTGCTCGGAGGGTTCTGCCAGGTGATGGCGAGGGAGCCTAGTTTCGGGCCTGTTTACGATTGCGCAAGAGGCGGTCGGGAGAGTCTCCGCTTCTTATTCAATGAATTCAGTCGTTTACGAATTTGAACGAGCCGGCGGATCCAACGTTGGAACGAGGGCCAGCCGCCCCGCCGGGTCGGGAGCTAACACGCCGGAGAGCGTCAGCGTCAAGACTTGGCGCTGAACCACGGCGGCCGACAGGCCGGTTATCTCGGAAATCTGGTCGACATAATGAGCCCCAGCCGCGATGGCCGCCCGTACGCGCCCGAGCTCGCCCGGTGGGCCCGAGTTGGCGTCGAACGGCAGTTGCGGTTGTACGGGGGACCCGTCCCGAGGCAGCGGGCGGAGCAGCAGGCGATCGAGCTCGCGCAGCACGTCCCGGGGCCCCGTACAGATCGCGGCGCCGCGGCGGAGCTCGGTGATGCACCCTGCGCCCTTCGGCTCCCAGGGAGCGTGGGGAACGACGAGCAGAGGCCGCCCGAGCTCGCGCGCCCAACGTGCCGCGTTCGACGTCCCGCTTCGTGCGCCGGCTTCGACGACGACGAGCACGTGAGCGAGCGCTGCGAGACAGGCGTTTCTCGGAAAGAACGCGGACTGTGTCGCCTTCGTCGCGTCGGTGACGAGCGAAACGTAAGCGCCGCCCTCCGCGAGGACCCTTTGAAAGAGCTCGGCGTTTTGCGCCGGATAAGGCGCAGCGAACCCCGCCGGCGCCACGACGACCGTCGGTCCGCGGCCCCGGAGCGCGCCGAGGTGAGCGGCCGCGTCGATCCCTTTCGCTCCGCCCGAGAGGATGGTGACGCCGGCTCGCGTCAGGGTGCGAGCGAGCAGTCTCGCAAAGCGCACGCCCTCGCGGGTCGGATACCGCGTTCCGACGATGGCGACGCAGGGTCCTCGCGGCAGCTCGCCCCGCACGTAAAGGGTCTCGGGGGGTTCGGCGAGGTCCGCCAGGCGGTGGGGGAGCGCGGAACCCGATAAAATACGGGGGGATGCGGTCACGGAATCCCGAGCCAATCGGTCGGCTCCCGCCCGCAGTTGCTCGAACGTGTGGGTAAAACTTCAGAAGCCGCCTACATTGTGGTACGTTTCCCGACATGAAACTCGTAGTGGCCAGTCACGGCCACTGCTTCGATGGCCTTGCGAGCGCGGTGCTCTTCACCCGACTCGCGGAGAGCCTAGGGCGGAAACAGGGTGGCGCGCCGCTCGAGGCGACGTACCGAGCGTGCGGCTACGGCAACGGCCAGCAGCGCGCCGACGACCAGCTTCTCACCGGCACCGAGAACGCCATTCTCGACTACCGGTACCACCCGAGCGAAAACCTCACGTGGTACTTCGACCATCACCGTACGGCGTTCGCCTCCGACGCCGACCGCGCCCACTTCGAAGCGCGACGTGACACCGGCCGGTTCTTCTTCGACGCCGCCTGCTCGTCGTGCACGAAGCTCATCGCCGAAGTGTCGCGCGAACGCTTCGGCGTCGAGAGCCCCGATCTCGACGAGCTCGTAGCCTGGGCCGATCGCATCGACGCCGCGCGCTTCGAGAGCGCCGCGGAGGCCGTCGATCGTTCGGATCCGGTGATGCGGCTCGTGAGCGTCGTCGAACACTACGGCGACGACGCATTCCTCCAGCGCTTCGTGCCCGAGCTCTCGAAGCGCTCGCTCGGTGACGTCGCGAGGTCGCCCGAAATCGTCCAGCGCTATCGCCCCCTCGGAAAGAAGCACGATCGCTTCGTCGAGCGCGTCCGCCAGAGCAGCTTGCTCCAAGGTCGCGTCGTCTTCGTCGATCTCACGGCCGAGGTGCTCGAGAGCGTCGGGAAGTTCGTGACGTACGCGCTTTACCCGAACTCGGTCTATTCCGTGATCGTCGGGCTCTTGAAGAGCGGGCCGAAGATCTCGGTCGGGTACAATCCCTGGTCGGGGCGTTCGCTCGACGCCGACATCAGCTCGATCTGCGCGCGCTACGGCGGCGGCGGTCACCCGGTGGTCGGAGGCATCGCCTTCGGGACCGCCGAGCTCGAGCGTGCCCGCACGGTGGCGCGCGAGATCGCCGAAGAGCTCGCCGGGGCCTGAGCCGTGGTGAACGCGGGCCGAGAGGCGCGCCTCGCGGCATGGAGTCGCGCGCCCGGGCGGCGGCCGTTGGTGCTCGGACACCGCGGCGCGCGCGAATCGGCTCCGGAGAACAGCCTGCGCGCCTTCGAGCTCGCGCTCGACGAGGGCGCCGACGGCGTCGAGCTCGACGTGCGGCTCGACGGCGACGGTCGAATCGTCGTGCTGCACGACGTCGACCTCGCGCGGGTTTCGCGCGGCGAGGAGACGCGTCTCGCCGAGGAGCTCGGCGCGGAGGAGCTCGGCCGCGTGGACCTCGGCGGCGGCGAGCGCGTCCCGCTGCTCGTCGAGGTGTTGCGCGTTTTTCGCGAGCGAGGAGCGCGCGTGAACGTCGAGCTCAAGCGCGACGTGCGCCGCCCGGCGCTCTTGCTCGCGGGCGTCGAACGCGCCGTCGCGGAGAGCGGCGCGCCGCCCGAGCTCGTGATTTTTTCGAGCTTCCGCCCGGGGTTCGTCGCGGCCCTCGCGCGGCGAATGCCCGCGTACCCGCGCGCCTGGCTCGTTCACGCCCGCCAGCGCGTCGTCAGAAACGCGCCGTTCTTCCGGCTGCTCGGCAGCGACGGCGTGCATCCGGAGTGGTCGCTCGTCACGGCCGCATCGCTCGCGCGCTGGAAGCGGGGGGCGTCCGTCGTGAACGTCTGGACCGTCAACGACGGCACCGAAGCGCGGCGGCTCGCCGAACTCGGCGTGGACGCGATCATCAGCGACCGCCCGGGCGCCATCCTGGCGGCGCTCGGCGGACACGGCGCGTCCCGCTAGGGCGAGCGGCGCCCGGCGCGCCCCGAGCGATGAGTGCTCGGCGCGGGACGCGCGCTGCGGCGGGTGTCGGCGAGCGCCGCGAGGAGCTCGTGGAGCGCTCCGACGGCGGCGAGCGCGCTCGTGCCGGCGTGGTCGTACGGCGGCGCGAGCCCGACGACGTCGAAGCCCAGAATCTCGCTCCCGACGAGGGCGCGCAGCACCTGCTGGAGCTCCCAGGTGCTCATTCCTCCGGGCGCGGGGAAGCTCACGCCCGGAGCGAACGCGGGGTCGAGCGCCGAAAGGTCCACGGAGACGTAGAGCGCTCCCCGCTGGACGAGCCGGCGCACCTGGCTCACGACGGCGTGCAGGTCCCAGCGCACCTCGTCGACGCCGATGACTTCCATTCCCTTGGCGGCCGCGAGCGCGAACTCGTCGGCGTTCGGGTACGGACCTCGAAGCCCCACCTGCACGGCGCAATCGGTGCGCACGAGTCCCTCGGAGACCGCGTGCCTCAGGAAATTCGAAGCACGGATCTCCTCGCCGTCGGCGCTCGACGCACCGGGATGAGCTCCGACCGCCAAAATGCCGAGCGCCTTGTGCTTCGCGCGCCGGAGACCGCGCAGGGCACCGAGGGTGAGCGTGCGATCGCCGCCGACGAAGGCGGGAATGACGCCCAAGCTCGCGACGCGGCGGGCGTGGTCGGCCACCGCCTCGACCGCCGCTTCCACGGAGGAGATACCGAGCTCCAAATCGCCGCCGTCCGCTGCGGCAATCTCCTCCGCGACGTCGACCCCGAGCGCAGCGGAAAACGAGTTCGAGAGCGCGGACGCCTCGCGCACCGCGCGGGGGCCGAAGCGCGCGCCGGGACGGAAGGAACTTCCACCGTCGAACGGAACCCCCGTGAGGAGCACGTCGACGCTCGGAATTTCTTCGGGATCGTCGTGGATGGGAAGCCGGAGGAGGCTCGCGACGCCTGCAGCCCTCGCGCGGTTTCGAGACGGGCGGAAGTTCTCCGGACGCGAACGCGTCGGCGACGAGCGCGCGTGCGCCGAAACCGGTCCGAGACGTGCCTCGTGTGCGTGACGGCTCGCGGCGTCGCGCGCCTTGGCGCCGTCACCCGAGCGGTCGTGACTTTTTCGCAGTCGTCGCGCCATGGGCGAGCGCGCGCGAGCTTACCAAGCCTGCTCGCAGGGCGAGTACAGATCGCGCAGGCCCCGCGGCCGCTCGGGGGCGAAGACGGCCGAAACGAGCGGCGGGTTCAGCACGGCGCTCTTCAGCGCAAGGACGAGATCGTGGTCGCCCGAGGGGACCTCGATGTGGATCCTCCGCGCGAGGTGCACGCTGCACTCGGGTCCGCTCGGTGGGATGGGAGGCTCGAGACCGTCGGGATCGACCCTCGGGGGCGCGGTCCGGACGGGCGCGTGATCGTCGAGCTCGATGGCATAGAGGGGCACGCCGAGCTGCTCGACGCTCACGCCGAGGACGCGCACGCGCTGCTCGCGCCACGGCCGTTCGAAATCGTCGGGAAGCGGCTCGAGCTCGAGCTTCTGCCGCGCGCCCCGCGTGCTCTCGATGTCGATGAGATAACGCGAGCCTTTCCAGGCGATGCTCGCCTGCTCGGGCCGATGCACGAGCACGGGAGCGTCCCCGCGCAAGAGGTCGAGCAGCGCGTGGGGCGCGAGCGGAACGCGCGTGAACCGCGCGAGGTTACAGGCGTTCGCGGGGCCGTGGATGAACTGTCGCTCGCGCAGGTTCGAGAACGTGAAGTTTCGCCCGTTCGTCGCCAGCGTCGAGAGCATCGCGCCGAACGGACTCACGACGTCGAATCGGACGCGGTCGGGCGCCGCCGTGACGTAGAGAACGTCCGCGCGAATGCGCCCGGACGAGCCGATGTAGTCGAGCTTCGACTCGGCGCTCACGCCGCGCGCACACGCCGTGGTCGCGTGCAGGCGGTCGAGCGCCGAGCGCGCGTCCGGAAACTGCGACGGCGGCGGGCGGCCGCAACCGAGCGCGCAGGCGGCGCCGAGCGCCGCCCACGCCGCACGCCGGCCGAGCTCAAGCGCCGCGGAGAGCATCCAGGAGATCGAGGTCCGGCATCATGAGCGAGACCTGCGTGCGCACGACGCCGACGCCGTGCTCCTCGCAAAGCCGGACGATACCGAGCCCGTCGATGACCGTGACCGGTGCCGCGCCCGGCGACGCGGCTTCCTCGCGCGCGCCGCTCAGGACCTGTCCCGTCGTCAGCAACCACCCGGCGTGCGCCGGGCCGTAATGGTGGAGTGCTCCTCGGAGCTCCGTCACGCGCTCCCGCCCGATCTCGCGCCCGTCGCGCCGCATCACGACGGCCGTACGGATCTCGCCGGCCGGCGTGCGGAGCTTGCCCGCCACGTGGAGCTCGGCGCCGTGGACGCCGGGCCGGCGCAGCGGAACGAGCTCGCTGAAGCCGACGTGCTCGAGCACGAGCATCACGACCTCGCCGAGCGCACGCTGCGGCAGCTCTTGGAGCAGCCGGAGCACCGCTCGGCGCGCCGCGTCGCGGTAGCGATCCGAAAGCTCCCTGATCTCGCGCTCGATGCGCACGAGCTCCGGGTCGAGCGCCCACTCGGTGAGACCGATGCGACCGTTCGAAACGCGGAAGCGCGGGCGCTCACCCCGAGCGAGGGCGCGCACGTTGTCGGCGCGCGCTGCTGCGGCGAGGAGCCCCTGCCCCACCGCCTGTTCGCCGAAGAAGCGCCCTCGGCGCTGTGCCGCGTCGACGAGCGTTTGATGCGCGACGGGGCCCCGATTGCGATCGAAGGTCCCGAGCAGCGCCGCCAAGCCGTCGGCAAGGCCACGCACCGAAAAATCGTCCGCACCCGCCGCGGCTTCGACGCGGTCGCGCTCGCCGCCCCGATCCCAATTGCGGTCGCGTTCACCGCCGCGCTCACCGCGCTCGCCGCCGCGCTCACCGCGCTCGCCGCCGCGGTCGCGTTCACCGCGCTCGCCGCCGCGCTCACCGCGTTCGCCGCCGCGCTCACCGCGTTCGCCGCCGCGCTCACTGCGCTCACTGCGCTCACCGCGCTCACCGCCGCGCTCGCCGCCGCGCTCACCGCGCTCGCGTTCCGGCGGGCGTCGCGCTTCGAGCGCACCCTCGACGGCGGCGGGCTGGGCCGCTGCGTCTAGCCCGTCGAGCGGAGCGTCCGACACCGTGTAGGACGGCAGTCCGTCGCCGCGCAGGCCGTCACCGCTCCGCTCCTCGCCGCCGCGCCCGCGTCCGCGTCGTCGTCGGCGCCGCCGCCGGCCGTCGAGCCCCCGATCGCCGCCTTCCGGGCTCACTTGCCCGGCAGCTTCCTGCGCGGGAGCGCCGAAGATCGGCTCGTCGTCGTCCTCTTCCGATTCGAAGAGATCGTTGGCGTGCGCCGCGAGCTCGGCGCGCTCGCGCTCGGCGTCGTCGAGGAGAATGGGTTCGTCGTCGCCGTCGGCATCGCCGTTCGACGCGGCATGCGAGCTCGCCGTCTCGACGACATCTTCGGGCTCGCCCGGATGCTGCGCCGCGAGGCGCTCGAGAGCCGGCGTTCGATCCTCGAGACCCTTCTCGATCGTCGCGGGATCCCATTCGCGGAGGGCGAACACCCCGGGCTTGACGCGAACGAGCGGATTGTCGCGATCCCCCTTCTTCACGAGCGCGGCGAGCCGCGCGCCCATCGTCACCTCCGGGCTCTTGCCGACGTGACTGAGCAGGTTACGCTCGATGGCGACGTCCGTTATCTCTTTGTAATGTAAGGGTTTTCCGACGAGGCGCAGGACCTGCGCCGCCGCTTCCGTAAACGTCATCTGTTTTTCGACCTTCCCTGGGCGGGAACATGGTTCCCGCTGCCTGAGGCGTCCCCGGGGGAGCGTCCATCGCTCCCGCCGCCGGCGGTGCGCCTCTCGCGGCCGAATCGATACCACGACCCGCGGGCCTCGCAAATGAAGCGCTCGAACCCTCGAGCGGCCGACCGGCTGGCGGGCTGGTGTTAGGCTCACGCCGTGGACGATCGGCGCGAGCTCGAAAGTCTCGAGCG
Source organism: Polyangiaceae bacterium (assembly GCA_036374535.1). Classification (GTDB taxonomy): domain Bacteria; phylum Myxococcota_A; class Polyangia; order Polyangiales; family Polyangiaceae; genus PMG-095. Next base: position 1,176 of record DASUTR010000670.1, on the reverse strand, counting down.
ACTGGCAGAGCGCCTGGGCATCGAGGTACGGAGCCGAGTGCTCAAAGGAGCGCCGGGTACCGGCAGCGGGCTCTGCCGCGTGCGCGGTAAGTGGCTCGTGATCATCAACTCCCATTCGACCCTCCACGAAAAGCGTTCCGCGCTCGCCGAAGCGATCGCCACGGTGCGCGGCGGCGAAGAGCCGCAGCCAGCGCGGCCCCAGGCGGCGCGGCCCGGTCTCGTCGGGCTCGGCCCGAAGGGACGCAGGCGCGCTCCGTGAGCATTCGCGAGTCGATCGCCCTCGCGCCCCTGACGACGCTCGGCGTGGGCGGGCCCGCGCGGTTCTTCGTCGATGCGGAAGACGTGGCGAGCGTACGGGCGGCGCTCGTTTGGGCGGCGGAGCGCGGCCTTCGGGTACGCGTCCTCGGCGGCGGCAGCAACGTCGTTATTTCCGACGGGGGATTCGAGGGGCTCGTGCTGCGGCCGGCGTTGCGCGGACTTGCGTTCCGGCAAGCGGGCGAGCACGTGGAGGTCGCGGTGAGCGCGGGCGAGGCGTGGGACGACGTGGTCGCCGCGTGTGTCGAGCGGGGGCTTCAGGGACTCGAGTGTCTGAGCGGGATCCCGGGCTGGGCTGGGTCGACACCGATCCAGAACGTCGGAGCGTACGGGCAGGAAGTCGCCGAGACGATCGAGCGCGTGGACGTGCTCGATCGCGAGACGCTCGAGCCCGTGACGCTTCGAACCGCGGAGTGCCGCTTCGCGTACCGCGACAGCCGCTTCAAGTCGGACGACGCCGAGCGCTTCGTCGTGCTCGCCGTGCATTTTCGCCTGCGGCAGGGCGCCGCGCCGAGCGTGCGGTACGCCGAGCTCGCGCGACACCTCGAAGGCAGCGGCGTAGAACGGCCCACGCTCGCGGACGTGCGGAGCGCCGTGTTGCTCCTGCGCGCGCGCAAATCGATGCTCTACGACACGAGCGACGAGAACGGACGAAGCTGCGGCTCCTTCTTCACGAACCCCGTCGTCTCGCCCGAAGCCGCGAAGCGCATCGAGGAGCTTGCGGGGGCAGGCACCATGCCTCGCTACCCGCAGTCCGACGGGCGCGTGAAGCTCGCAGCCGGCTGGCTCATCGAGCGGGCAGGCTTCGACAAGGGGCTTCGCCGCGGCCCCGTCGGACTCTCGACCAAACATGCGCTCTCG
>DASUTR010000669.1:0-6171 GCA_036374535.1 Polyangiaceae bacterium | reverse complement strand
GCGAGCGCCTCGTCGGGGGTGCACGCGATGCGCAGGTGCACGTGATCGTCGTGCGGCATGCTGTCGCCCGGTTCGAGCAAGACGCTCTGCGCGCGCAACACGAGCTCGAGCGGCTCGCCGCGAGCGAGCGCATAGTCGACGAGCAGCGCCTCGACGTTCTTGCTCACGAACATGAACTGCACGCCGAGGCCGGGCGATTCGAGCAGGGCGCGCACGAGTCGCCACTGATGCTCGACGTCGAAGCGCAGGAGCTCGCCGGTGTCCGGAACGCGCGCGAGCCCGTCCGCCTCGACACGAATGAAGCCCGGCGCGGGAACGCGCGCGCCCCGCGGCGTCACGTAGTAGAAGAGCAAATCGACGTCGCGGCCCGTGCGGTGCGACTGGTGCCCGGGGATCTTTCCGCCCCAGCGCGCCGACAGATCACCGATGACGAGCGGCGGGGTCGCCGGGTCGTTCTTCACCATTTCGGCCGCGACCCCTTCGAGCGCCTGCACGAGCCGGGTGCGGCCATAGTGGTTGACGCCTTTCGGCCGGTACCGAACGAAACCCTTGCCCGTCGCGGGGAGCTCGACGCCGTCGGTCTGAACGCCGGAATGCGGCACGCCGACTGCTCCGAACAGGCCGGGGGCGAGCGGAGAGGGCGCGTTGATACAGCCCGCCGAGGCCGCGCCGATGACCGCGAAGGCAAGGCGCGCGGCGCGACTCACGTGTCTCTCCGCGGCAGGTAGGAGGCGAGCGTTTGCTCGACGAGCGCGACCGCCGCCGGGCTCGTCGCCGCGGGCGCCAGGTCGTAGCTCTCACGATGCACGACGTAGCCGTGGTCGGCGAACGACTGGAAGGCGTTTTCGAGCGTCGGCTTGGTCACGGCTTCGCGGCGTTGAATCTCGCCGGCGAGGAACATCTCCCGCCCGAGCGCGAGGGAGCGCTTGACGAGCTCTTTCTCGCCCACGGGCCCCTTTTCGAGGAGCCGGAGCGCGCGTGCTGCGACTCGGTAGCCCTCGAGGACGCTCGTGAGCAGCGACGCGTAACAGCCGAGCCAGTCGCCGCCGCTCCAACCGTGATGGCCCGGGCCGGGACGCAAGCGGCCGGCGTCGAGCTCGAGCTCGAGCGCGCTCGACATGTCGGCGATGGTCTCGTCGAAAATGCTCTCGAACGGGCGATCGGCGCGGAAGCGGAACTCGTGTTTGAAGAGCCGTGAGAGCGCGCGAACCCGCTCGCGAACCCAGTCGAGCGCGGGCGGCGACTCGGGCGCCGCGAGCAGGGCGAGCGCGACGAGCGCCCGCTCCACGAAGAAGTGCACGATGACGTTCTTCGAAGTGTCGAGAGCGAGACGCTGGTCGTTCGTGACGACGTAGAAGGCGCCGGGCCCGGCGCGCCCGCGGCGCGCGGTTCCGGCGCCCGGGACGCGCGCGGGCACGTGGATCTCGAGGAGCTCGGTGTCGGCGAACATCTGCAACGATTCGCGGATCGACTCGCCACGCAAGGCTCCCGTCGCCGTGTAGAGCGCCGGGCTCTTTCGCGTACCCATCCGATCGAGCACGACGAGCAGGCGCTCGACGCGTGCGATGAGCTCGTCGTGGGCGATGCCGCGCTGCTCGTGCCCGAGCAATACGAGGGCGGTGAGCGCGCCCGGCGTGACGGCCGTCACGCGGTTGATCTCGTCCATCACGCGATTGCCGAGGCGGGTGACGAGCGCGCGGCGTTTGGCGGGGGTGAGCGCCTGTTCGGGCGCCACGCCGAGCTCCTGTCGGATCTCGTCGAGGGTGAGCACCTGGCCGACCTGCATGCTGATGCGGCCGTACCGGTGCCGGAGCACGTCGCGCGACTTGAAGAGTCCGGCGGCGTCCTCTTTGGCTTTTTCTCCGCCCTGGAGCTCGAGCTCGTAGCTCCGCGCTTCGATGACGCGCTCGTAGCCGATGCTCACGGGCACGAAGAGCGTCGGACGCTCGGGCACCGCGAGCGCCGCGTCGACGACCATGTTGAGGAGCCCGAATTTCGGGGGCAAGAGCTTACCGGTGCGGCTCCTGCCTCCTTCGAGAAAGAGCTCGATCGGGTAGCCGTCGCGGAGCAGCCGCCGCACGTACGCGTCGACGACGGCGGCGTAGAGCCGATCGCCCTTGAACGAGCGCCGGATGAAGAACGCGCCGCCCCGCCGGAACACGCTGCCGACGGGGAAGAAGTCGAGGTTGTCGCCCGCGGCGATGAGCGGCAGCGGGAGGTTCTGCTGATTGAAGACGTAGCTCAGAATCAGGTAATCGACGTGGCTCTTGTGGCTCGGAAGCAAGACGAGCGTGCCCCGTTTCGCCGCTTGCCGCAGCCGATCGATGTCCGAGCGCTCCCATTCGACGCCTGCGTAGATGCGCTGAAAGAGCCGGTCGAAGAGCACCTCGAGCGCCTTGATCGTCGTTCGATCGGGCGTCGCCTGGAGCTCCTTCAAGAGCTGGTTCGCTCGCTCGGTGAGGGCATACTGGCTCGTGCGGTCGTCGACCAGATCGTCCATCACGGCGCGGAGCCGCGGGCTCCGCACGATCTCTTGCCGTACGCGTTCGGGAGCTTTCTCGGCGGGGCCGGTGACGCTGCGCCGCTCGCGCTCCAGGCGTCCGAGCACGGCGTAGGTGAGGCTCCGTACGCGTGCCGACTCGGAGAGCCCGTTCGCCGAGGCGAGAAACGCGCCGAGATCGATGGGATCGCCGAGCTTTAGCTCCACGTGGCGGTAGTTGTAGAAAAACTGCGCGACGGTGCGCGTCGGGCTCGGCCACTCGCGTGGCCCGAGCAGGAAATCGAAGGGCTCGGTGCCGCGCGTATCGGGCGACTTCGACCACACGAAGACCTGGGGCAGGAGAAAAATCGGCTTGCTTTGACGCGCGGGAAGGTCGAACAGCGCTCGAACCAGATCGTCGCCCTCGCGCAACCCCCGGCTTCCCGCCCGCCCCGAGGCGACGAGGTTCATCACGCCCGGCGGCCGTTTCATGAAGAGCGCCGCCGACCCGCCGCGGTCGAGCGCGTCCTCGAGCTCCTCGCGCGGGCTCACCTTGCGCGGGATGAGCGCGTTCAGCCAACCCTTGCCGAGCGGGTTCAGGATCCAGAGGCCGAGATCGTTGACGAAACGGATCTGAGGCAGCGAGTAACGCTTCGTGAAGTAGTCGAGCGCGAGGAAGTCGATGAAGTTGAGGTTGCGAAGGACGTAGATGACCGAGCCGCGCGCCGCGAGATCGCGCACGGCCGTCGCCCAGCCCTCGTCGACCTGTATCTTGTCGAAGAAACGGCGGTAGATCGCGCGAAGCGCCGGGTTCGGTACGTAGGTCTGCGTGAGCTCGCGCACGGCCATTGCGGGGACGGTCCGAAGCCTACCATTCTGGGACTTGCGAGGCGTCGCGCGTGCGAGTAGCTCGGGGACCCATGTCGTTTGGCGCCCGGCCCGTGGTCTCGTCGCTCGCGCGCCTCGCGTGGGCGCTCGCCCTTTTTTCGGCGGGAACGGCCTGCCGGTCGAAGAATCCGGCGCCGCCCGCGCCGTCCGCGCGGCCGCCGGCGAGCTCGCCCGCGGCGCCGCAGGCGGCGCGCTGTCGCTCGCTTTCGGGCGGCGCGGGGCTCGTGGTCGGCACCGCAAGCGGTCCCCCCAAGGTCGCCGACGAGGACGGGGAGCTCGAGCTTCCCTTCGCGACCGCCACGGGCTCGGCCGTCGCCGTGTCCGGCGGCTTCGCCGTCGGGGGCATCGGCGCTCGCGAGCGGCGGAGCGAAGCGTTCGTCGCGTTCGTCCCAGCCGACGGCAAACCCGGAACGAGCGTGTCGCTCACCGCCGTGCACGGCGACCCGGATCCGCCGCTCGTCGCTCCGGACGGCGCGGGCGCGCTCGTCGCCGTCGAAACGAGCGACGCGGGTGGGCGCGCGCTCGAGCTCTTTCGCGTTTTCCCGAACGGCGAAAAGCCGTTGCGCGGCGCGGAGGTAACCGGCGTTGGGGAGGGCGGCGCCACGCTGGCCGCCGCCGAAACGTCGAGCGTTCTCGTCTGGACGACGGGCAAGGCGGAGCGATCGACGTTGCGCGCGGCGGGCGTCACTCCTGGCGCGCCGCAGACGCTCGCGGCGATCGACCTTCCGGGCACCGAGGACGCCGAATCGCCCGTCCTGCGCGCCCGGCCCGGCGGCTTTTGGCTCGCGTGGATCGCGGAAAAACCTGCGCTCGACGCCGGCGCGCGCGAGTCCGCCGACGCCGGGGAGGAAACGCGGCCGCTCGATTCGGCGCCGCGCGTGCTCTTCGTGGCACCGCTCGGTGCGGAGGGCAGGCCGAGCGGCGCGCCCCGTGCCGTCAGCGGCGCCGAGTCGCACGTCGTCGCGTTCGACGCGGCGACGCTCGCCGACGGAGCGCTCGGGCTCGCCTGGCGCGAGGACGACGCGGCGCCCGGCGTGGAAAGCGGCGGCACGGAGCTCGGTCGCGTCGCGCCGGACGGAGCCGTCTCCCGCGGTCGCGCCGCCGACGAAACGCTGAGCGCGGGCGCTCCGTCGCTCGTGCGCGAGGAAGGCCCGCCTCATCGCGTGTGGCTGCTCGCGCCGGGCGAGGACGACCGCCTGCGCATGGCGCTCGTCGCGCCGAACGGCACGTCGACCTCGCCCTTCGTCGCGGACGAATCGCTGCGCGGCGCCGAGATCCTCGCAGCGCTCCCCGGCAAGGCGTGCGGCAAAGAACCCTGCCAAACGTTGCTGCTCGCCCGCGCGAAGCAGCGCGCCGTCGAGCTCAGCGTCGCGGAGTGCCGCCCCTGAAGTCGCTACGGAGGCGCGCGTTCACGGCAAGAGCACGACGCTGCCGCTCGTCTTGCGCGACTCGAGCGCGCGGTGCGCTTCGCCGGCTTCGGCGAGTGGAAAGCGCCGATCGATCCGCACGCGCAGCGCGCCGGAGCGGAGCTTTTCGAACAGTGCCGACGCCGAGGCGACGAGCTCGTCGCGTGTCGCGACGTAATCGGAGATTTTGGGGCGCGTGACGTAGAGCGAGCCCTTGTTCGAGAGCGTGAGGAGGTCGAGCGGGTCGGGTTTGCCGGACGCGTTGCCGAAGCTCACGAGCATGCCACGCGGCGCGAGCGAATCGAGCGACGCCTGGAGGGTCGCCTTGCCGACCGAGTCGAAGACGACGGGCACGCCTTTTCCGTGCGTGAGCTCGCGCACGCGTTCGGCGACGTCTTCGCGTGACGTGACGATGGTGTGCTCGGCGCCGTGCTCGCGAGCGATGGCGGCTTTTTCGTCGGACCCCACGGCGCCGATGACGTGCGCGCCGATCGAGCGGAGCCACTGGCAGGCGAGAAGCCCGACTCCGCCGGCCGCCGCGAAGAACAGCACCGTTTCGCCCGCCCGCACGGGCCGCGTACGGCACACGAGGTACTCGACCGTCATCCCTTTGAGGAGCGATGCCGCCGCGGTCTCGTCGTCGATATCGTCGGGCAGCGGCACGAGCTTGTCGGCGGGAACGAGGCGCTGCTCTGCGTACGCGCCGTTGCCGGCGGACGCGTAGGCGACACGCGCGCCGACGGCGAGCGAGACACCCGGCCCCGCCGCCTCGACGACGCCGGCGGCTTCCGAGCCCAGAACGGCGGGAAGCGGCAGCGCGTAGAGCCCGCTTCGCTGGTAGGTGTCGATGAAGTTTACGCCGATCGCTCGGTGCCGCACGAGCGCGACGCCGGGACCTGGCGCGTCGAGCTCGTGCGACACGAGCTTCATCACCTCGGGACCTCCCGTGCGTTCGATCACGACGGCGCGCATGGCTCGAAGCTTACGAAACCTCCGAGCAAGCTCGCGCTTTTCGAGGCATAAAACCATGGTAAGAAAACCGATCCCGGAACGGTCGCCATGACAACTGGTTCAACCATTGAGCTTCGCCCGAAGAAACAGCCTCTGAGCCCGGACGAACGGGCCAAGGTCATGGGAAACCTCGGGTTCGGCCGCGTCTTTACGGAGCACATGGTCTCTCTGCGCTACCGCGACGGCGCGTGGGATCAGGGTGTCCTCGGTCCGTATGCGCCGATTACGCTGGACCCGGCGGCGTCCGTCCTCCACTACGGACAGGCCATTTTCGAAGGATTCAAAGCGTACCGCCAGCCGGACGGCGGCGTCGCGACCTTTCGCCCGGACGCGAATGCGCGGCGTTTCAATCGCTCGGCAGAACGTCTCGCCATGCCGGAGCTGCCC
>DASUTR010000668.1:0-2353 GCA_036374535.1 Polyangiaceae bacterium | reverse complement strand
CTCGCGAGCCCGCTCACCGCGATCGTGCCGCGGGGCTTCTCCTCGCTCGTACCGGACGGGACCGGGGCGTTCCGCGCGACGCTCGCGCGGGGGGAGCTCGTGCTCGTGCGCAATCCCAACGCGGCGCGCGGTGCCGCTTTCCTCGAGCGCGTCGAGGTCCGCGCGGCGCGCGATCTCGCGGACGCCCTGAGGGCTTTCGAGTCCGGCCTCGCCGACCTCGGTTGGCTCGGAAGCGGCTTGCATCGCCCGCGCGCCGGCGCCGTCCCCTTCGACGGTCCCGAGCTCGGTTGGGTCGTGCTGCGAACCGGGCGCGACGCCGGCGCCTGGGGCGCCCCGGGCATCGCGGAGCAACTGCTCGCTCGCGTGCAGGGTGAACGGCTGCGGCCCCTGGGACTCGTCCCCGAGGCGCGAAAAGGAGCGCCCGGGGCCGCTTGGGGCGGCGGAAGCGCGGAGCTCGTGGTCACCGCCGACGCGCCGCACCTGGTCGACATAGCCGAAGCGCTCGCTCCGCTGCTCGCCGCACTCCCGCATGCCATCCGCGTGCGCCGAATCCCACCGAGCGAGCTCGCCGCGCGTCGGGCCGACGGGCGCTTCCAGCTCATGCTCGACTTCGTGCGCAGCGCTGGCCCGCCGGGACGGAGCACGCTGCTCGCGCTCCTCGCCGCCACGAACCCCGAGCTCGCAGCGCGCCCGCCGGAGCTCACGTCCTACGCGCCGAGCGATATCGCGCGCGGCTATGCGCTCGGCATCGTGGGCGCGCTGCGCGTCGGCGGGGCGCGCCTGCCCGAGTGGCGCGGCCTGGAAAGCTGGCAGCTCGGCGCCGTGTACCGCCAAAAAGCCGGCTGAACGTGGACGCGCGCCGTCAGGGCACCTTCGACGGTACGGGCAGCTTACCGCCGCCTCGGAGGTGCCCGACGATGACATCGCTGAGCTTCTGATCCGCCTTCACGCACTTCATGCTCACCTCGCCGCTGCTCGCGCCCCCGCACTCCTTGCGCCGCGCGAGGTACGCGTCGTTGACCTTCGAATCCTGGCGAAGCGCCTCCTGCACGTTGTCGTCGAGGAAGCGCCACTCCACTTTTGCGCTCTTCGGCGACGGCGGCTTGTCGAGGGAGACCTCTTCGGACGAAAGCGTCACGCAGCTGCCGTCCCAGCGTAGTGCGTCGTAGCTCGCTCCGGCGCCGCTCACCTGCATGCCGCCGAGATCGGCCTTGCGCTCGACGAGCACGATGACCTCCTCGTCGAACTCGAGAAAACTCGAGTTATCGGACGCTCCGCCCGACGCGTTCCACGCCTTGGTTTTTCCCCGCAAGTACACGCGAGTCCAGGGCGACGAGTTGGCGAAGAGATAGAGCGCGACGCCGGGATAGCTGTCCGCACAGAGCTTCTGAACGAAGGCTTTCGACGGTAAACACGTACCGCCGCCCTTGTTGGCGCAGCTCGTCGGAACGCCGGAAGGCGCCGCGCGCCCTTCGTCGCTTTTCGCCGATTCCGCAACGGGTTCGGATGCGTCGCTCTCGGATGCCTCGCTCTTCTCTGCGGCAGCGGACGAGTCCGGCGCCGCCGCCTCGGGGTTCGATCCTCCGCAAGCGACGAGCGCGAGCCCGAGACCGACCATCAAACCCAAGCGCTTCATCCCTGACCTTTCGCTGACGGCGGCGGTTCGACGCGCGCGCGCCCTTTCCAATTTTCGACGACGACCTTCACGCGCAGAAATTGCTTCACCGGCCGGCGCTCCGCCGCGTTCGCACCCAGGCCCCAGAGGCCCACGTCGAGCTCGAGCACGTCGCCGTTGCCGAGGGCGCCCCCTTTCGGTCCGGGCCACTGCCGTACGAGCTTCGTCGGCTTGTCGGGCTCGAGCACGAGCTCCCCGTCGCCCTTGCGCTCGTCACCGAACGATTCGGGCTCGGACTTGCCCTTGCGCTTGATCGTGCCCGCGAACGCGAGCGGCCCGTGCTCGGGCGCCGAAAGCGAGCGGCTCTCGGCCGCCGTCGCCTCGAGCGTGAGCTTCAAGCCGATGCCCGCCGGCGTTTTGACGGCCTCGGCCTTCGGCACGAATTTCACGCCGAGAATTTCGACCCGCAGGCCCTCGGGTGTTTGCACGTAGCGGATGCTGCGTTGCTCGTCTCCGTTCGATGCAGGCTTCGAGTCGGCGCTCGCGCCGTCCGGCGCGGGGGCCTCCGCTGCGGCGGGTTCCGCGGGTGGTTCCGCCGGAACGAGCTCCGGCGGTGACGCCGCCGCAACCGCGGGCTCTTTGTCCGCGGGCGCTTGTGGAGGCGCAGCCGCGCCTCCACACGCCGGAAGCGCCGCGAGCGCGGCCGATGCGAGCACGACGGTGGAGGAACGGCGAAGC
>DASUTR010000667.1:0-4537 GCA_036374535.1 Polyangiaceae bacterium | reverse complement strand
TGTTCACGACCTCGGTGTTTGGCGAGAGCTTCTGAGCGACGGGGTTGCTCGGCGCGCCGTCGATGATGTCCTGGTCGAGCTTCTGAGCGGGTGAGCCGCCCATCGCCGGGCCGAAGTCCTGGGCCGTCGCGGGGGCGTTCGGGACGCCTCCCGCTCCGCCGTTTTGCGCCATCGCTTCGGAGCCCGGAGCGAAGAGCGAAAGCTCCTCGGGAAAGTGTCCCGCGGCGCGTAGCTCGTCCTCCGACGCCGTCACCGGGAGCCGTCCCGCTGGCGTGTCGAGCTCGAACAGCCCGGGCTCGAGAGCGCGATACGCAGGCATTAGCGCCGCCGGCCTCCCGCCACGTCGAGGGTTGCATCGGGGTCGTCGGAGAGCGCCGCGAGCCGCGCGCGAAGGTCGTCCACCTCGCGGGAGAGCTCGCCCGTCGCGGAAGCGTTCGCCATCGTCAGGCGCGGCGTGTCGACCTGCTCCATCCCGCCGGGGCCCTCCTTCACGACGCCCGGGATGCTCTTGAGCTCGCTCGTCATTGGGCCCGCGAAGCGACCGCGGCCGGCGCCGGGCTCGTCCTGGAACTCGGGCTTGTAGGAGAACTCGTGCGAGCCCACGCCCTCGAAGCCGCTCGGCTTCTCCGTCGGCGTGTCGATCAGGGCCTCGTAGCGCGCCTTGATTCCCTCGAGCTCCCGAATCTTCTCCTTCGAGCGCTCGTCGCTCATGAGGCCGCCCATCATCCCGGCCATCCCAGCCCGACCCGCTCCGCCGCCCGCGCCGCCCCCGAACATCCCGCCGACGCGCGACGCGATGCCGCCGCCCGGCTGCCCTCCGCCCGCGCCGCCGCCGAACATCGACGCGACCCGGCCAGCCATGCCGCTCATCGGGCCGGCACCAGGGGCGCCTCGTCCGCCCATCATTCCAGAGACTCGGCTCGCCATTCCGCCGCCGCCTTGCGGAGGAGCGCCGCCCACCTGGGCGGAGCGCGGTTCCATCATCGGCTGGAGCCCCGCTCGCGGTGCCGCTGTTCGCCCGGCGCTCAGAGTCCCGCCCATCGGCGCCTGGCTTTGGTGGCGCGTCGTCGGGAGGTGTTTGCTCCCCGAGCGCATGGTCTGAAATCCGTCCGTCATTCCGGGAATCGGCATGGTGTCCTCTCAGTCTCCAAGGGCTTCGTATCGGCTGCGCAGGCTCGCGCGCTTCACGCCTTGCTTCGTTCGCTCGTCGGAAAAGATGGATGCGGCGGCGGCGGCGGCCTGCCCGACCATTCCGGCCGCCTCGCCGCGGTTCGCGCGGCGCTGCTCGGCGAGCGCTTCGTCCCGGCGGAGCCGCTCTTTGAACACCTGCGCTTCGGTGCCGTAGAGGTCCGCTGCGGTCTGACCCTGCGCGACGCGCCCTTGGAGGGCCGCGTTTTGCGCGTCGAGGTTTTGGCCCGTCGCGCCGAGCTGGCCTTGAACGCCCGCTGTCTGCGCTTGGATGCTCTGATCGCTCAGACCGAGCTGCATAGCGTCGCGCGCTTGCTGCGCCTGGAGCTCCGCTTGCGTCGCGAACTGCGCTTGGTCGCCCTCGCGGCCCGCCGTCTGGCCGTAGATGTCCGCCGCGCCGCCCATCGCCTGGAGCTGTTGCGCGCGGAACGCCTGGTCTTCCTGCGCGCGAAGGGTCGCCGCCTGATTCGACGCGTTCGCCATCGTGTCAGCGTTCGCTCGCTGCGCCTGCGCCATGCCGTTCGCGCTCTCGCCGAAGCCGGAGCCGGTGCGGGCAAGGGCAAGGCTCTGCTTCATCGACTGATTTGCGCCCTGTTGGAGCTGCGCTTGTGCCGCGCTCGGCCCTTGCGGGCCCTGCGCGAAGTCGCGCATCCAATCCGCGGCGCCGGTTTGCGCGCCGCCGAAGGCTTGGGAGCGACCGAAGTTCGTTTCGGGCGTCGCGCGGTTCTGCGCCGCCGTTGCTTGCTGCCGGAGCGCGCCGCCTTGGAGGTTCAGTGCCGCGGCGTCCTGGCGCGTGCCTTCGGTCGTGCGCCCAAATTCGTCCATCCAGCCGGAACCGCCGAGCGTGTAATCTTCGTCGTCGAGCTTGGGCTTCGTGGGAACGGGTACGCGAGCCATTAGGCAGCCTGCCTTTCCTGCGCGATGCGCGGGCGACCGGGGAGGCCGTCGGCCTCGAGCCCGATCGCGTGAAGCAAAACGCCTTCGCCGGTCGAGCCGGACGGGTCTGCGCACGCGACGCGCAGCGTGAGCGCGTTCGTCTGGCGAGTCGGGAGCTGCCAAGTGAGGATGAACTTGTCGCCCTTCGTCCCCATCACGGTTTGCGTCGCCTTCTCGAACCGGAGCGGCTCGCTGTACTTGCCGTCGAGCCAGGCCGTGAGCGTAACGTCCGTCGTCGAGCGAACCTCGCCGAGCAGAAGAACGCGCGAGACTTGCCCCCGGCGGAGCAGGTCGAACGGGCGGAGGTCGGCGAGAGTGATCGAGACGGGCACCGCTTCCGTGGCGCCCCAATCCGTCGGGCTCTCGTAGCGGATGGTCGTGCCCGTGCGCGACGCGACGACGAGCCGCCCATTCCAGCTCGTTAGCACCTCGCCGATGAACCCCGAATCGTCCATGGCGGGATCAACCGAGACCCAGCGGCCCGCGTCGAGGTCGTAAACGAGCCGGACGCCCGGGTCCTCGAAGAGCGTCGGGTCAATCGCCGAGAGAACGAGCAGGCTTTCGCCGAGTCGCTCCGCCTGCGAAAACGTCGAGCCCGCGTGACCGGTCACGGTCGCCGAAAGGACGAGGCGCCCTCGAAGCGAATCCTCGACGGGTCCCGAGAGCAGGACGACTTGCCCGAAGCCGCGCGGAAGGAGCTCGATGCCTCGCCGCGACTGGAAGACGATCCCTTCCCGCGTCTCGACGATGCTGCGGTAGTCGATGCAGCCGACGGGCGACGGATGGCGCTGCGGCGCGCCGAGCGCTTCCGACACGAGGTAGATGCCGGAGACCGAGAACGCGACGGTGAAACCGTCCATCCAAGCTCCGCCCGTGCACGCCTCGGGGAGCAGGCACCGGTTCGAGTTGTCCCGCGTGAACTGGGCCGGCTCGCCGGGCACGGAGAGCTTCGAGCGCTCGATGATGGCGGGATTGAAGAGCCCGCCGACCCACGCGTAGCCGCCGCCGGTCCACCCGAAGCGATGCGCCGGGCAAGGCTCGTTCTTGAGCTGCGGCGGGGAGCCGACCTCCGTGTAGTTCGGCTCGTTCCCGGCGCTGTCGTCGGTCGCGTGCGTGACCGTGATGGTTCCGACGGAGCTCGAGCCGCGGCCGGCGGCGAGCCCGCTGTCCCCCGTGATGCGCTGGAACGTGCTCCCGCCTCCGGTCGTGCCGTAGACGTGGACCACGGTCTGATTGGGCGGCGACGAGAATTCCCGCTCGGAGGTCGGACACGTCGAGATGACGAGCGTAGCCGTGAGGTTCCCGCCGGACGGCGTGACACTCACGATGTTCGACGGCGCCGAACGCGTCCGGAGGCCGTCAGGCGTGACGTACTCGTAGTCCGCGTAGAACTGATAGCGCGCGCTCGCCGTGAGCGCGCCGCCGGCGGTAGCCGTCGCGCTCAGGATGGCCGGCGCGAAGATGAAGCCGTTTTCGGAGCCGCGCGCAATCTGGTCGATGCCGGCGGGGTTCAGGCGTGCGCTCGGGAGCTCTTGCAGGCCGCCGCCGAAGACGACGCCTTGACCGCCGACCTCGGCGACCTGGCGCCCGCGTGCGCTGAATCCGGATTCGGTCTCCCATTCGTACAGAAGCAGCGCCGCGGTGCCGGCGGAGTCGTCGTTCTTCGTCCGAATCGTGGCGAGCGCCGGGAAGTAGCCGCGCTGCGTGCTCGTGCCGTTCTCGTCCGTGTGGCTTCGGAAGACGACCTCGGGCGGGTGGAACGTCTGCTGCTCGTTCGAGCGCTCGTCGGGCGAGAGCTCGGGCTCGATGAACATCCCGAATGTGTCGGGAACGTCCGTATCCATCGAGAGCGTCGCCAGCGTGTAGCGGCGTTGCGTTCGCCACGGCGCCGTGCCCCCGTCCGTGTGAAGCCAAATGCTGAAACGGGTCGTATTGCCGCCCCAAGGGCGCGAGGCCGGGCGCACGTGCCACGCGACGGCGCCGACGCCGAAGCCGCTCACCTCGTCGCACGAAGTCACGCGAAAGAGGTTCCGCGTCGGGCTCGAGAGCGTCTCCTCGAAGACGATCCAAACGCTCGTCGCGTCCCGCCGCGTAATGGTCGCCGGCGTCACGCTCGCAGCGGAAACAAGCGTCTGAAGCGCGAGCGTCGTCGAGGTGAGGTCGGGCGAGAAGGCCGCCACCCGCTGAACGGGGACCGCAGCCTGCGCGAACGTCGCGAAGATGTTCTCTCCGTCGGTGCCGTAGACGCTCGCCGCCGTCACGTTGTTCGACGCGATGGCAACTTGCTGGAAGGACCCGAGGGAGAACGTCGTGTCGGAAAAGACGACCTGAAACGTCGTCGCGGTGTTCCGGTGCGCGATGAGGAATTGGGTCGCGTTGAACGGCGCCGCGTCGTAAACATCGCTACTGTTCA
>DASUTR010000666.1:0-10680 GCA_036374535.1 Polyangiaceae bacterium | reverse complement strand
CGAGTTCGAGGTCGTGCGCATGCTCGGACAGGCGCCGTTCGTCGGCTACGCCGTCGTCGACTTCGCGCCCGACGGAGAGCCGGAGCCGGTCGTCGATTCCGACTTCGTTCCGCGCGGCAGCGAAGAACCGGAGCTCTTCGTCGCGGTCGCCTCGCGGCACCGGCCGAGCTTGCCGGGCCACGCGCTCGTTCAGCTTCCGCTCGAGAGCGTGCTTGCGCCTCAGCCCCCCGCGGAGCGCCTCGCGCGGCCCGAACGCACGGCGCCGCCGCCCGATCTCGTGCGCAAGCTCGAGCAGCAGGAAGCCTGGATCCGCGAGCTCGAGTCGCGCGCCGCGACGGCGGACGAACGCGCCGACCTCGCCGAGGACGAGCTCGAGACGCTGCGCGAGAGCCTCGCGAGCGAACGCGGGCGGTTCGCGGACGAACAATCGGCGTCTTCGAAGCAGGCGGCGGACGCCGCCGAGGAGCTCGCGAGCGCCGCCCGCCGTGCCGAGTCCGCGGCGCGGCAGGCGGAGGCCACGGCCCGCGCGTCCGAAGCGACGGCGCGCGAGTCGGAAGCGGTCGCGCAGAAAGCCGCGAGCGCCGCCCGCGAGGCGGAGGCCGCCGCGCTCGCGCGGAACGCGGCCCTCGCCGCCGAGCTCGAGCGCGAACGCGAAGAAACCGAGACGGCGCGCCGGGAACGGGACGCCTTCGCCACGCGCATTCGCGATCTCGAGGCGGAGCTCGAAGAAAAGGGCGCCGAGCTCACCTCGCTCGGCTCGGAAGCCCTCGCCGAGCACGCTCGAGAGCTCGCGGCGCTCGAAGAGCGCCTGGGCGAGCGCGGTCACGAGGTGAGGCGTCTCGAGCGGGAGCTCGCCGAGGCCGAACGAATCGGCAAGGATCTGGTTGCCGAGGTGCGTCGAGGTGCGACCGCGGCGTTTGCCGCGGCCTCGAGCGACGAGCTCGACGCCCTGGCCGTGAGGCTCGCGACCGCCGAGGCCGACCGTGAGGCGCTTTCCTGGGTCGTTTCCATCGGCGGGCGCGCGCGGGGATAGCCCCCGCGGACGAGAAAAAAGCCGCACCGAGCGTCCGGTCGCGGTTGACAGCGGGCCGCCATGCCTTAACTTGCCGGCCGCGTGCGCCCGACCGGAAGGCTCGGGAACGCCGATCGCCCATGCCCGCCGACAAGCGCGACTACTACGAGGTTCTCGGCCTTGCGCGCGATGCGGCGGCCGACGACATCCGCAAGGCGTATCGGCAAGCCGCCCTGAAGCACCATCCCGACCGCAATCCGGGCGACGCCGCGGCGGAGGCGCGGTTCAAAGAGGCGACCGAAGCCTACTCCGTCCTCTCCGACGAGGAGAAGCGCGCCCAGTACGACCGCTTCGGCCACGCGGGCCTCGGCGCCGGTTTCGATTTTTCCTCGGCCGGCGTCGGCGACATCCTGAGTCAATTTCAGGAGATGTTCTCCGATTTCTTCGGAGGCTTCGGAGGAGCGGGCTTCGCGGGCGGCCGTCAGAGGGAACAGCGACGCTCGCGCGGCAGCGACGTGCGCGTGCTCGCGCGCCTCACGCTCGCCGACGCGCTCATGGGCGGCAAGCACGAGGTGGTGATCCGCGGCTCCGCCCCGTGCGAAACCTGCTCGGGTTCCGGCGCGAAGCCCGGAACGCAACCGGAGGTGTGCACGCAATGTCGCGGTAGCGGTCAGGTCACCGCGCAGCGCGGCTTCATCATGTTCACGACGACCTGCAATCGCTGCGGCGGCCGCGGCACGGTCGTGAAAGACGCGTGCACCGATTGCAGCGGTCGCGGCGCCGTCGAGAAAGAGCGGAAGGTGCTCGTGAGTTTCCCCGCGGGCATCGAGACGGGACATCGCCTGCGCGTGCCGGGGCAGGGCATGCCGGGGCCCAAGGGTTCGCCCTCGGGCGACCTCTACGTCGACGTCGAGGTCGAGCAGCACGACCGCTTCGAACGCCACGGTGACGATCTCGGGATGCGCGTCGAAATCCCATTTACGGAAGCAGCGCTCGGGACCGAAGTCGAAGTGACGCTTCCGAACGACCAGAAGCTCACCGCGGAAATTCCTCCCGGCACCCAGCCGGGCGCGATCGTCACGCTGCGTGGCAAGGGCATGCCGCGTATCGATCGCTCGGGCCGCGGCGATCTGCACGTGATCGTCGGCGTGACGATCCCGAAACGCCTCACCAAGCGGGCAAAGCAGCTCATCGAAGAGCTCGGCGAAGAGCTCTCGAACGACGGCCGCCGCGCATCCGGCTGAAGAAGCCGCCGTCAGACGGGTAGCGCGTGGCGTTCCGCGAGCGAGCGCACGGCGGCGAGCGTCGCGTCCCAGGTTGCGAGCTCGTTCGCGTCTTGCTTGAGGAATGCTTCGAGCTCGGGCAGGGCGCGGATGGCGCGGTCGAGTCGCGCGTCGCTTCCCTTCGCATAGGCGCCGAGCGTCACGAGGTCGCGCTTCTCTTCGTACGTCGCGAGGAGCGCTCGGAGCGCTCGAGCCGCGCGCGCGTGCTCGGGGGTGGTCACGGCGTCCATCACGCGCGAAACGGAAGCGGTGACGTCGATGGCCGGGTAATGGGCGCGCGCGGCGACGGCGCGCTCGAGCACGACGTGACCGTCGAGGATGCCGCGAACCTCGTCGGCGATCGGCTCGTCGAGGTCGCTGCCTTCGACGAGCACGGTGTAGATGCCGGTGATCGCCCCGCGAGCCGATTGTCCGCTGCGTTCGAGCAGGCGGGGAAGCAGCGCGAACACGCTGGGCGGGTACCCGCGGCGCGCAGGGGGTTCCCCCGCGGCGAGCCCGATCTCGCGTTGCGCGCGCGCGACGCGCGTGACCGAATCGACGAGCAACAGCACGCTCTTGCCCTCGTCGCGAAACGATTCGGCGACAGCGGTGGCGACTTGCGCGGCGCGCAGCCGCTCGACGGGCGGTGCGTCGCTCGTCGCGACGACGACGACCGAACGCCGGCGGCCCTCTTCGCCGAGCGAACGGTCGAGGAACTCGCCGACCTCGCGACCGCGCTCGCCGACGAGCGCGACCACGACGACGTCCGCCGTCGTGCCGCGAGCGATCGAGCCGAGCAGCGTGCTCTTTCCGACGCCCGAGCCTGCAAAGAGTCCGATGCGCTGGCCCTTGCCGAGCGTGAGCAGTCCGTCGAGCGCTCGAACGCCCGTCGCGAGCGGCTCGCTCACGAGCCGTCGCTCGAGCGCGGGCGGCGGCGAGCGATCGACGGGAACCGGGCGCAGCCGCTGCGGCGGGCCGAGGCCGTCGATGGGCCGCCCGAGGCCGTCGAGTACACGGCCGAGGAGCTCCGCTCCCGCGGCTACCTCGAGCGCGCCGCCCGTCGCTTCGACGGCGTCGTCGGCTCCGACGCCGCCGAGCTCGCCGAGCGGAAGCGCCAGGGCCTCGCCGCCTTCGAAGCCGACGATTTCGGCGCCGAGCGCCTCGCCTCTGCGGCGGATGACGACCAGGTCGCCGACACGCGCCCCGGGCAGCGTCAGCCGTACGAGCAAGCCCGTCACCGCGACGACCCGTCCCACGGGACGCAGCGTCGGGGTGCCGGCGAGCCGCGCGCGCAGAGCCTCGAGGTCCACTCGGGAACGCTACCTCGCCGCGCGAGTGCACACACCATTTGCCCGCCGGGCCTCGAAGGTGCCAGGCTTTCGCCGTGCAATCCTCGAAGGCGCGCCGCGTGCTCGGGGCCCTGTGCCTGCTTTTCGGGTTCGGGTGCCGCGCGAGCGTCCAGGGCGACGCGAGTGCTCAGGTAACGGCGGAGGAGACGGACGCCGAGCTCGACGCCGAGCTCCGGAAAGAGCGGGCCAACGCCGGGGAGGAACCGGGGGACGGCGGGGTTCAGGCGTTCGTTCAGGGCTCGAACGAGGGGCCACTGCTCGGGGCGCGCCACGACCTCGCCCTTTCGGTGGACCGGGCGTCACTTTCCTGTTCGTGCCTGAAGCTCGGCCTTGGAGCGCCCCGAGACGCGGCGTTCCGGTGGAAAGGGAGCCCCCCCGCCATCGATTCCGAGACCCAGCTCATCGTCGGCCTCTCTTCCGAGGGCATGACCTGCAAGCACCCCAAGGGAAGCCTCGGCGCTTCGTACTGGGGCTACCGTCAGAGTGGAAACGACGTAGTCGTGTTCGTCGAAAGCGCCGTTAAGGGGCGGCCGCTCACAGCGGGAGCCATTATTCCAAAGCCTTTCGGAGACGGACAGGTCTACGCCGCACCGGCCTTCCGGCAGGAACCCTACGGGCGGGGGCCGAACGGGGAACCACGCTGTAAACTCGGGAACCCGGGAGCGCCGCGTTCTTCCCCACCTCCGTCCGACCCGGCCGCCGAGGAGTGATCAGACGGCAAAAACCGGCACCTGGACAAACACTTACATCCCCGACGCATTTCTCGAAACATGCTGCCGAGTTTGTCGTAGAATAGATTCAGGCGCGGCCGAGCTGAGCACCACCCCCCTCCCCCCCCACCAAGTGCCCTCGGTCGCGCCGCTATCTTTCCGGGCAGGGGTGAGCAGAAGTTGAGCCTTCGTGGCGAGCTCGTCCGTCGACATGTTTGGGCGTCGACCGGTTCGCTCGCTCATGTCGTCGCGTAGCTATTTCGATCACGCGCGACGGAACGGCCGTGGTCGTGCGCGCGCGTTCTCACCACGCGAAGGCTTCCGGTGACGGGCGATAGCCGGGGAAGATCTCGTCGAGGCGCGAGAGCGTGTTTTGGTCGAGACGAATCTCGAGCGCGCCGAGCGCGGTATCGAGTTGCTCGAGCGTGCGCGGCCCGATGATCGGCGACGTCACGACGGGACGCGTGAGCAGCCACGCGAGCGCGACGTCGGCGGGCTCTTTGCCGAGCTCGTTGCAGAGCGTGTGGTAGCGCTCGAGTGCGGGGCCGAACTTCTCGCGATCCGCCTTGGCCCAGTCGCCTTCGCGTCGCGCGCGCTCGCCTTCGCCGCGGCGTCCCGAACCGCTGAGCAGTCCGCTGGCGAGCGGACTCCATGGAATCACGGCGAGCCCGTAGCGCTCGCACGCGGGCAAAACTTCGATCTCAGCCATGCGTTGCGTGAGGTTGTACTTGCACTGCTCGGACACGAGCCCGAGGAAGTGGCGCGACCGCGCGATCTCGTTCGCCTGTGCGATGTGCCAGCCGGCGAAATTCGACGAGCCCACGTAGAGCACTTTGCCCTGCGCGACGAGCGTCTCGAACGCCTGCCAGATCTCTTCCCACGGCGTCTCGCGATGCACGTGGTGCATTTGGTAGAGATCGATGTGATCCGTCTGCAGACGCCGCAAGCTGTCCTCGCAAGCTCGACGGATATGGAGTGCCGAGAGTCGACTCTCGTTCGGCCACTTGCCCATCTCTCCGTAGACCTTGGTAGCGAGGACGACCTTGTCGCGACGGCCACCGCCCTGCGCGAACCAGCGCCCGAGGATTTGCTCCGTCACACCTTCGCCCGTCTTCCAGCCGTAGACGTTCGCGGTGTCGAAGAAGTTCAGCCCGCGTTCGAGCGCGCGGTCCATGATCGCGTACGAATCGGGCTCGCTGGTTTCGGGCCCGAAATTCATGGTTCCGAGGCAGAACGGACTGACTTTGAGACCCGTGCGGCCGAGGTGGCGATAATCCATATTGGGCCACGACGTAGCGCCCTGGGCGCGCGGCGGCAACCGCTCGCATAGTGACGAAAATGTCGCGTCAGCGACGGCGCGCGCGGTAGAGCTTGAAGTCCGAAGGCGAGCCCCTGTCCGAGGCGAAATAGAGCGTGCAGAGATCGGGCGACAGGCTCGGATCGGTATCGGTGAAGCCCACCTCGTTCAGGCTCGCGAGCGCGATGGCGTCGGACGACGGCGTTCCCGACATCGGCTCGAGAGGCACGACGAACAGATCCGTCGTGTCGGAATCGAGCGGCTGGCAGGCGTCGTCGAGCGGGAAGGAACGGAACAGCATGCGCCGGCCGTCGGGCGTTACCCACGGCGTCGCGTCGTTGCCGAACCATTCGCACGTTCCGGAGCCCGCACGCTTCGGTACGTCGAGCGTTACGGCGACGCCGTCACCGGTCTCGACCACCCCCGTCCGGAGCCGTCGTTCGAGGTCTCGACTGCTCATCCAGAACAAACGCCCGCTCGCCGTGGCCGCAGCGACGGAATAATCCTCGAACCCGCCGGGGCTCAAGGGCGGCGGCATTTCCATTTGCGAGCCGAGCGTCGCTCCGTTCCACGACGCGGCGCGCGCGGTGCGCGTGCCTTGATTGATCTCGTCGAAGATGACGTTGTAGCCGCGGTCGAGCGCGGCAACGAAGAGCGCGCCGCTTTGCTGGGTCACGTCCGGATTGCCGGCGAGCGCGCCGAGCATCGAGGTGTTCGGAGTATGGAAAATGCGCGCCATGCCCTCCGCGCCGGCGCGGTAGAAGAGCGAGCCGGGTGTGTCGGCCGGACGCGGAAAACGCAGCGGCATCTGGGGGTCGTCGAGCAGGAGCTCCGGCGGCCCGAAGTCGAGGCTCGAGAGCTCGGCGCACGCGAGGCACTCGCCGCCTCGGCAATACTCGGTCGGCGCGCAGGTGCAACCGGGCGTCCCGGCGCTGCCTCCGGTGACGTTGCCTCCGGCGCCGCCCCTTCCACCGGCTCCCGAACCGGCAGCGCCGGCCGAACCTGCGGAGCCGCCGCTTGGCGCGCCGGACGAGCCGCCGCCTTGGAACTCCTTGCTCGTACAGCCGAACGCGAAGACCGCAGCGAGCAAGGTCGGGAGCAAGCGGTCCCGCATGAGCTCAGTGTCCGAGAAACGGGATGCAAGCGCAAGGCGCCCAGGGGCTCGCCCCCTTTGCTTCAGTCGATCGGCGTGCACTCCGCCCCGGGAACGCATGCCACGCCACGAAATGCGTGCGAGCCCGGGCGCTTCGAAATCAAGAGCGCCTGGCCCAGTCCCGACGGCACCGTTCCACGCGGGTCGGTATTCCAATCGACGCCGAGGGAGGACCACGCGATCGGCGCATCCGCGGAATCGACGAACCCGCGCATGAGGTTTCCCGACTCGTCGGCGGCGTACGCCTCGAGTCGGCCGTTCACGAGAACGAGCGCCGGTGACGAGGTGAGCTTTCCGCCGAGCGAGCGCCAGCCGATCCAGTGATTCGAATCCCAGCGCTGAAACCACAAAGCGCCGTCGCTGCCGCGCACCGCCATGTCGATGCGGCCGTTCGCGCTCCCGACGGAGTCGCCGCTGCTCATGGCGGGAACGGACGGTCCGCCCACTTCGGGACCCCACTGCGACCAGCTCGGGCCGCGACACGCCGGCTGCGTGCTGCCTGCGTCACACCAGCGATGCCAGAGACGATTGTCTCCGCACAACACGAAGAGATCGAGGCGCCCCGGCGCCCAACTCGCGGCGATCGGGTACGAACCGGTGCGGCCATCCAGATCCTCCCAGCCGTACCAGCGGCCGCCCGCGAACGTCTGGTGCCAGATGTTGGCGAGCGATCCGCGAATGAAGAGATCGATGCGGCCGTCGCCCCAAGCGACGCCGCCCGGATCCGACGTCGCTCCGCCGGGCGGGCGTCCCGGTCCGTGCATCCACCCCGTGAAGTTCTTTTGCTTCGTGCAGTCCTTCAAACACGTGCTCTGCCACACGCTTCCGTCGCTTCCGAGCACGAAGAGATCCGTACGACCCGAAGGCATGGCGATCGCGTGGGGGTTGCCTACGGCGAGCGAGGAGTAGCGCTCGGAGGACTTCGGCTGGCAGGCACTCGCGAGCGCGGCAACCCCGAACAACGAGCCATAAACGAACGGTCGCGCGGACGGGAGCCTCACGTTCGCTCAGCGATAGACTCTCGATCTTCCCCGGTCAAAGGCGGGCCGGCGGACATACCGGCCCGCGCCGTGATAGAGGCTCGTCGAGCTTAGGATTTACCGGATGATCGACGCCGGCCAGCCGTTCGAGGGCGAGCGCCCGCCCGCTCCGCCCATCGCCGAGCCCGTTCGTGCTCCCGATGCACTCCCCGTCGCGGAGCCCGCGTCGAGCGAGACGGCCGCGTCGCCGCCCGTCGAAACCCGGCTCGTCGGCGCGTTCCTTCGCTTCGCGCTCATCGGCGTCTCGCTCGGTCTTTGCGTGTGGTGGATTCTCGACGAACAGCGCGCCCAGCACGTCGTCTCGAACATCACGACGCCGGAAGAGCGAAAGCTCGCGATCAAGCTGATGGCCGGCGGATTGGGTGCCTGGGTTTTCCTACCGCTGTTCTTCATCGCCGGTTACCGCCTGCTCCGCAAGGCCTGGACCCCCGCGATCGATCGCGTCGTCCTCCTCTCCAAGCTCTCTGCGCCCCTGCTCGTCGCCTTCCTGGTGCCGCCGCTCTTCGACTGGCGAGTGTTTCAAGGTCACGACCTGTTGCTTGGACTCACGGCGACGATCTTCGGTCTCGCGCTCGAGCGCACGCTTCGGCTGAGCTACTCGGCGTTCTTCACGCTGCGAGTCGGAAGCTGGCCTGAGCGCCTCGTCGCGCGGTTTCCCGGTGCCGCGCGACGAACGCCGATCGCGCTAGCCGCAGCGCTCCCCACCGCGTTCGCCCTGTTCTTCAGCTACTTCACGATCCTCCAGCACCACCGGCTCGGCACGCGGAGCTGGGACATGGCGATCTTCGACAACTTGATGTGGAACCTGATTCGGGGCCACTGGTTCAAGTCGTCACCCGTGCTCGGGCCGACCGGCTCCCACATCCAGTACCACGCGACGTTCGACGCGTACCTCTTCGCTCCGTTCTACGCGCTCTACCAAAAACCCGAGACGCTACTCGTGCTGCAGGCGACGCTCGCGGGGTTCGCCGCGGTTCCGCTCTACCTCATCGCGTACAAGCGGCTCGAAACGCGCGTCGGCGCGCTGTGCATCGCGGTCGCGTACCTCATGTACGGTCCGCTTCACAGCCCCATCTTCTACGACTTCCACTTCTTCGTCACGGCGCCCTTCTTCGTGACCTGGGTGCTCTACTTTTTCGAGACGAACCGGCGCGGATGGCTCGTCGCCGCCTGGATCGCGGCGCTGCTCCTGCGTGAAGAAGTCAGCGCGGGTCTGGCGATGGCCGCTCTTCTCTATTTGCTTTCCGGGCGGCGCGCGCGCTGGGCGCTCGTCGGCGGCCTGCTCTCCGCGGTCTACCTCGTCGTCGTGAAGTTCTGGGTCATGCCGCTCCACCGCACGGCGGGGCCCGACCAGCAGACGTTCGTCTGGATCTTCGCCGGTCTCTTGCCTCCCGGCGAGACGAGCTACGCCGGCGTTCTCACGACGGTCGTCGTCAATCCTCTCTATACGCTGAGCACGCTGCTCGACTTCGACAAGGCGACCTACGTCTTGATGCTGTTCGGCCCGGTGTTGCTCCTGCCGCTGCGACATCGTCTCACGTGGATGCTCTTCTTGCCCGGAGCGCTCTTCACGCTGCTCGCCACCGGTTACAAACCGGTGATTCAGCCGACGTTTCAGTACACCTCGAACTACAACCAATACATGTTCTTCGCTGCCGCCGTCGCCATCGGCGCGCTCGCGGCCCGTCCCGACGGTCGCGTCCTCAGGGCGGCCGCGCTCACGGCGCTCCTTGCCACGTCGATCGTGTTCAGTTTCCACAACGGCGCGCTCTTCCAGCGCAACACGTTCCGGGGCGGCTTCGGCAGCGTCTCGTTCTCGTGGACGAAGGCCGACGCCAAGCGCTTGAAAGAGCTCCGGCAGCTCATCGCGATGATCCCGCGCGACGCTTCGGTCGCTGCGACCGAGATGGAAGCGCCGCACCTCTCGGGGCGCGAGAATTGCTACACGATTCGCTTCTTCACGCTGGACGCCGAGTACCTGCTCGCGAACCTCGACGAGGTTTCCTGGGGGACGAGCCGCTCGAACATGCAGGCGGCCATTCTGAGCAACAAGTACGGCTTCGTCGCTTCGCGCGGCCGCTTCGGGCTCTGGAAGCGCATGCCCGAGAAGCGAAGGAACCCGAAGAAGGACGAAGAGGGCCTGCGGCTCCTCGGCATGGCGCCGTAGCCGCCGAACGTCAACGCGACACGCAGTGATCCCCGTCGCAGCTCAAGTGAGTGAGCGTTTCGTTGCCCTTGGTTCGAGCGAATAGCTCGACGCGATTTCGCGAGCCCGCCGCGGCCGGCGCGTCGTCGAGTCGCGCGTCGATGGGGTGGAACGGCTCGAACGTCCTGTTCGTACCCGTCGTCCGCCACACCTTGCCTTGCGCGTCGAGCGCGAAGACCTCGGTGCGACCGTTGGCGCTCGCCAGCGCGGGCTGACTCGCGAACTGTCCGCCGAGCGATTGCCAGCCGCCCCAACCGCTCTGCCAGCTCACGTACCAGATGGCTCCGTCGCGACCGAGCACCGCGATGTCGATTTGATCGAACGCGGGAGCATTGGCGACCGGGTCGCCGGTGAAGCCGGGCGGCGGCCGGCCCGGGATCGCGAACCATGGCGACCAACTCGAACCGCGACACGCGAGCGGCCCCGTCGCCTGACAGTAGCGCTGCTGGATCACCTCGCCCGCGTGGGCCACGAACACGTCCAACCGCCCGTCGCCCCAACTGGTCGCCGCAGGCGCGCTGTAGAGCTCGCCGCCGAGATCTTCCCAGCCCATGAAGCGAGTGCCCCTTCGGGTCTGGTGCCAAAGCCGGCGATCGCGCGCGACGACGAAGACGTCGTACCGATCTTGCGTCCAAACCGTCGCACTCGGGC
>DASUTR010000665.1:0-3436 GCA_036374535.1 Polyangiaceae bacterium | reverse complement strand
GCGTGACGCACCGCTTGGCAGAGCTCGAGGACGCGCTCGCGCGGGACACTCGGCGCGAGCTCGTCCGCGCGCTCGTCGAGAGCGGCGGCCACGAGCACGAGCTTTTCGGTATTGGACACCAGCCAAGCCACGAGCGCCGGGCCCCGAAGCCGCGACACCTCGAGCTCCGTTTCGCTTGATTCCCGCACTACCGCCTCCTTCTGTGGTCGCCCGCCCCGGGCATCTCAATTCAGCTTCCGCTCCGCGCCGTCGTTAGTTACGATACAAATGTATCTTCGTCAACCTAAATCTTCCTGCACTCGTGGGACGATTTTCAGCGACGGGTTCCGCTCGAACGCCCGCGTGCTTTCCCGCTCGCGCGCCCGGCGGTAGGGTCGGACCCGTGAGCGCTCCTTCGCTGGGATCCCGTCTTCGCGAGCTCCGCGAGTCACTCGGCCTGACGCAAGACGAAGTGTCGATGCGGTCCGTCGATGAAGACGGGCGCATCCTCCGGCGTATCGAGGTCGGGCATGTCGAGAGCGGGCGCAACATGGCGAGCACTCGCCGCGTGCGGACGAGCCTTGCCCGCGCGTTCGGCGCCACCGAAGACCAGCTCTTCGATTACCTCGAAGGGCGCGTGTCGCTTGAGGATTTCGTGAAACATCGAGGCTCGGCACGCCGCCCCACCCGTGGCGATGGCGCAAAATCCGCGCGCGAGCGGGCCATCGAGCTCGTCATTGCCGACGGCTACGGCACGCCCATCGAAGTTCGGCGCGCCGCGTCCAGCGCGCGCGAATCGCTGCCGGCCGCGAAAGCCGACGCGCTCGGTGTCCTCGAATGGGCGAATCTCATCGAAGCCACGCTCCGGCAGCTTCGCCGCGCGAGCGACCCAGCGGCGGCATCGGGCGTGCGGCCGAAGGCGGGAACGAAAGCGGCAGACTCGCACTCGAAGAGCAAAGGCAAGCGAATCGCATGACACCGAGAACCGCGGGCACCTTCGCACGTAAGTGGTAGGTTTGAGCCATGGTCGCCGCTGCATCGTTTCCGATTCAAGCCGGAGCGCCCGAGAGAGAGCCGCGGATCCTGCTGACGAACGTCCCATGGGCGACGTACGTCATGCTGCGCGATACGGTCGACTCGCCCGGCGTGCGGATGACCTATCTCAGGGGAAGCCTCGAAATCATGAGCCCTTCACGCACTCACGAGGTTGGGAAGACGCAGATCGCGCGACTTCTCGAGCTCTATTGCCTCGAGCGCGACATTCCGCTCTTCGGTTATGGCTCGACTACGTTTCGAAAGGAAGAGGCCGAGCGAGGACTCGAGCCGGACGAATGCTACTGCCGCGGTTCGGACCGACCGGTTCCCGACATCGCGCTCGAAGTCGTCGTGTCCCTTCCGGCGATCGACAAGCTCGACGTCTATCGGGGGCTCGGAGTCGCTGAAGTTTGGATGTTCCGCGACGGTCGGTTTCAGCTCTTTGCATTACGCGGCGACCGCTACGAGTCCCTCGAGCGCAGCGAAGTGTTTCCCGAAATCGATCTCGAGCGCATCGCTCACTTTGCGGGCGAAGCCGATCAGCATGCTGCTCTGCGCGCCTTCCGCGACGAGCTTCGAGCTCGATAGCGCCGACTGAACCATGGGGAAGCGCATCGCATGACCGTCTCCGGGGGGGTTGGCCGCTGGGCCGATGTGCGCGGGGTTCGCAACTCGCTCGCGAGGGTGACCGACCGAACGGTCGTGTTCCCGAACCTAGGTGAAAAGTTCGTCGTCACCGGCCGCCATGCCGAGGGCGCCACCTGCGACGTCTTCAAGGCGCACCACGTCGCACTCGACCTCGCCGTCGCCGTGAAGGTGCTGAAACCCGAGCACGCGCCCGACCCGAGCTTCGCCGAGCGCATGCGCATCGAAGCGCAGGTCCTACCTCGACTGAAGAGCCGACACGTCGTGCAGTGCTTCGACCGCGGCGTCACCGAAGACGGCCGTCCGTACACGGTGCTCGAGTTTCTCCGCGGCGAAACGCTCGAGTCCCTTCTCGACCGCACCGGCCCGCTCGACGAGCTCACCGTCATCGACCTCGGCATCGCGCTCCTCGACGCGCTCTCCGCCGTCCACGCGCACGGCATCGTCCACCGCGACGTAAGCCTTCGAAATCTCATCGTCCACCACACCGAACACGAGCCTCCCACCCTCAAGCTCATCGACTTCGGCTTCGCCCTCGTCCTCCCGAGCGCTCCCGCTTCCGCCCCCGAACCCGCAGAACTCGTCGAACGCGTCGCCGTCGGAACTCCGCGCTTCACCGCGCCCGAAGTCGCGCGCGGCGACGCGGACATCGACGCGCGCGCCGATCTCTATTCGGCCGGCTGCGTTCTCTATACGTTGCTTGCCGGGCGCGATCCGTTCGCGGAGCTCGACACGGCCGAAGGCGTCCTGGAAGCGCACGCGTTTTATCGCGTGCCTCCCCTCGCCCTCTACGCTCCCCGCGTTTCGAAAGAGCTCGACGGCGTCGTGATGCGGTTGCTCGAGAAGGGCCGCGAGCGACGATTCGAGCCGCGCACTGCGCGCGTAGCCCTACTGGAGGCGGGCGACCTAGCGCGAGGGCGAGCAGCACCGGAGCGATCCCCAACAACAACGGCCAGCGTTCCCCCGCCCCTTCGCAGTGGTCAGGGTGACCGCGAAGCCAATCACGACACCTCGGGACCACTCGTTCCACGCATCCACCTTCTCGATGAGAACAGCTGCGTAGCAACTTGGCGCAACGTGTTCGTTCACGTATGTCGTGGAAGCCTGACTGTCGCAACCATTGAGAAAATGACCATCGCGACACGCCAACTCAATCAAACGACGGGCATTCCGCTCGTGCTGATCACGATCCCCGAGCCTTGTGCACCGACGCCGAACGACGCGGTGCGCCCACGCTACGCGGACTTCTTTCGGAAGCTTGTCCCGTTTACGGTATTGAACCTCGTCGTTGCCGAAGGCGGCCAATTTCGCAGTTCCGCCGTGCGCAGCGTCGGGACGGCACTCAGCCACCGGGCACGCGAAACCTTCGATTTCGTGTTCATCCGCAGCATCGAAGAGGCTGCTCGAGTCGCCGCCCCGAACGTCGTCCCCGGTTTGCACTCTGGTGAGGCGCTCCAGCAAGCGCTCGAGCAAATACGATTTCGGTTCGCGCCGATGCCGCAGCGAGCGGCGGCGGCGTTGTAAGCGTCCTACATCCGAAACGTCGCACCCAGCGACAGGATCAAGACGTTGAAATCGTATCGACCTGGCGGCCCCTGCGTTGAAGAGTCGACGTCGCTGCCGACGAAGGCGTACGCGCCGCCTAGATCGAAGGCCCAATTTTCGAGCTCGAGCCCTGCTCCAGCATGAATGCCGTGCACGGTTCCGGGCGGTGTCACGAAAATTCCTGCCGTTTCCTCGGGTGTCGCTGATGTACTGAAGCTATAACCAAGCCGCA
>DASUTR010000664.1:0-5239 GCA_036374535.1 Polyangiaceae bacterium | reverse complement strand
ACCCAGCGGCAACAGGCCGAGCAGCGCGCCCAGGAGCAGCAACGGCAGGCCGCGATTCAGGGCTACAAGCAGCAGCTTTCCGTGGCGGCCAGGGCGTCGAAGGACGTAACGGTCAGCAAGCTCGCTGGATTCCCGGACGTGATTGAGATGATCTACGCCGTCCAGAACGACAACTACGACCGCATGACGAACAGCACGGTTACGCCCGAGCAGGCCATGGACCTGCCGCTCCCGAACGGCCGAGGCACCCCGCGGGCGATTCTCCGGCAGTGGCGCGACGCCCTGACCGAAGCCTTCCCGGCCGAGACTCCGCCGGCAGCCGCGGCCACTCCCCCGAAAGCCAAGGGGAAGACCGACGCGAAGCCGCCGGTGGCACCATCGGGCGACCGGCGAGCGAATGAACGCGAGTGGCTCAACCGGGGCGCTCGTGAGCTCGAGGACGCGATCCGACGCGAAGAAGAAGAGCGACGAGCCGAGAAACTCAAGACCAACGGGCAAGCGCGGCAGTAGCGCACATGGACCTACAGACTTGACAACTCGCTAGCACCGTGTAGGGTACCGTCACGGCCTGACCTCAGAGGCCTGTAAATATCTGGGAGAACCGCCTTGAAAGCGGGTGTTTCGCGAAAGCGGGACACGGCTGGACCGGGACACGCCTTTCGAAACCCCGAGAAGACCCGTCGCATGAGCGCCGGCAACTCGGAGTCTCGAAATGACCACCTCGTCCATGGATACCTATGCCGCCCTTTTGAAGGAGCGGTATCTCGACCCGTCCGTCGTTGAAAAGCTCGTCTACCCCGAAAGTCCCCTCCTCGGCATGCTCGAGAAGAAGGGCGACACCGGCATGGTGGGCTCGCAGCTCGTGGTGCCGATCATCACGAAGAACGCACAGGGCACCGGCGGGCAGTTCACGATTGCCCAGACCAACGCGACCCCGACCGGGTCCGACAAGTTCAACATCGAGGCCGGCTCGTACTACGGCGTCGTTGAGATCGACGACAAGACGATCGCGGCGGCCCGTACCAACGCGGGCGCGTTCCTCGAGCACAAGAAATTCGAGATCGACTCGCTCTACGAGACGATGGGCGATGACCTGTCCCGGCACGTCTGGGGCAATGGCGGTGGCGCTCTCGGCCGAATCGGCACGATTAGCGGCAACAACATCACCCTGACGCAGATCGAGCAGATCGCGAACTTCGAGCGCGACATGACGGTCGTTGCCTCGGCGAACGACGGCTCGACCTCGACGGACTCGATGCGCGACTCCGGCGACCAGACGACGGTGAGCACGCTGAACCGTACGGACGGCTCGCTCGTCCTCACGGACGCCTCGCAAATCTCCGGCATGACCAACGGCGACTACCTGTTCCGCGAGAGCGATTTCGCGGGTGACACGGCGGTTACCGTGATCAAGGGTGTCCAAGCCTTCATCACGGCGACGGACGTTCCGGGCGCGCTCTGGGGTCTCTCCTCGGCGACGCGCGACAACGACCCGCAGCGATACGCGGGATGCCGCGTTCGCACGGAAGACCTCACCGGCGAGCAAATCGACCAGCGAATCAAGCTGCTCCTCGCTCGCATGACGGGCACGTACAAGGCGAAGAACCCGACGGCTGGATTCCTCCATCCCGAGACGTTCCTCCGCCTCGAGACGCTGCTCACCGGAACGGGCCTCCGCTCGCTGCCGGACGACTCGACGAAGTTCGGGTACCGAAAGATCGACATCGTCGTGCCGACCTCGAGCGCGTCGATTCCGATCTTCATCGACCGGCACTGTCCGAAGGACACGTTCTTCGCGTTCCGCATGGAGAACTGGTGGGTATCGTCGATGCGCGAGCTCATCCATCCCCAGACGGACTCGAACGGCGGAATCCTTCTCCGCGACGGAAGCACCGACCACGAGTTCCGGCTCATCAGCTACCCGCTCCTGGCTTGCAACGCCCCTCTCCACAACGGCCGCGTGCCGCTCGTCTGAGGTCGCATGACCCTGAGTGCAAAACCCAAGTTCCCGATCTTCGGCCTCGGCCAGTCCTTCAACGGCGGGGTCCTCGGGGATGCAACGATCGAAATCCGTGGCTCCGGGCTCGTGGCGACCTGCTACGGGCTCCCGGGGCTCACGGCGACGCTCGTGGCAACGGGGCTCTACGACGTGCGCTATCCGCCTGCTCGCGGTGGCGCGCGGTTCTGGCCGCAACCTCAGGCGCCGGAAGGCAAGGGCCCGACGGGTGCGCTCATCGGGCCGCAAGGCTCCGGCGTGCGCGGCAACCCGCCCGGGTTCGAGGTGTTCATGTCTCAGGTGGGCGGCCCGACTGGGTCCGCGTACCTGAACACCGTCTCGCCCCTGGTGAACCCGTCCGGAGCAGTCGGCCCGACCGGCGCTCAGTACGTGTTCCCGCCGACCGGGTCGCTCATCAACCTGCTCGTCACGGCCAGCCCGATCGCGAGGTACTGAGTGGCGCTCGACGACATGGCGGCGAGCGACGACATGGGGCTCGGCGGCGAAGAACCGACCGAGCCCATGGACGAGTTCGAGACGGAGATTCGCGCGGCGTTCCCGGACAACGACTGGTCGCCTGACCGGGTGATGGCGATGAAGGAAGCGATTCGCCTCTGCCTCGAAGAGGACAAGTCGGGCGGTTACGACGACGAGAAGCCTGCCGGACCGCCGGCAAAGGGCGGCTCCGGACTCGCACTCATCTTCGGAGGCCCGAAGAAAAAGGGCGGGTAGCCCGTGGGGCGCACAGTAGCGCTCTCCACACTGCGCTCCGACGTTCGCTTCAAGGCGGACATCGGCGGCGCGACGGTGCGTCATACAGACGCCCAGCTGACTCGGCTGATCAACCAGTCGATTCAGATGTTCCGGGAGCGCATCTCGGACGAAGGCTCGACGCACTATCTCGTCCCCTACTCCGGGACGCTCGGCATCGGGCCGACGAGCCCGTACGCGTTCTATCAGCTCGACCTGTCCTCGGGCCCGTCGCCGGCACTGGTCCGGACGTACGGAATCGATGTCACGATCGACGGCGTCGTCTGCAAGCTCGAGCACGTCCCGTTCGAGGCGCGGAACGACTACGGCACCATCCCGGGCGGCTCTCGGCCGAGCGCCTGGTGCCATTTCCGGACGGACCAAGTCGGCATCTTGCCGGCCTCGAGCGCGGCGTACCCGTTTACGGTCTGGTACCTCCCGAAGTTCACCGACCTTTCCGCCGATGCGGACACGTTCGACGGCGTTGCGGGCTGGGAAGAGTGGGTCGTCTGGGATGTCGTCTGCCAGGTCATCGCGCGCGACCAGTTCCCGCAAGCGTACGCCATCGCGGAGCAGCGCCGGGCCGAGGTCGAGCAGCGGGTCATCCGGGGCGCAACGAAAGTCACCCAAGCGGGCGGCGCGCACGTCGGGCGCGATTCGTTCGGGAGCAAGCTACCCCATTTTTTAGGCGGTAGCCGGAAGCCACAGGCCGTCGCGGGCGGCCCGTATGTGCCTGCCGGCGGATCCGTCACCGACGCGATGCTCGCCGACATGACGGGGCCGACCGTCAAGGGCGTGCTGAGCGGGACGACGCGTCCCTACTCGATTGGGATCGGGACGCTCACGACGTACCTCTCGACGTTCAGCGCCTCGCAGCGGGGGCTCGTTCCGCCGCCGGTTACCGCGGGCGGGCTGTTCCTTCGCGATGACGGCACGTGGGCTTCGACTGCCGGCGCTGGCGCTGCGGCTGGGCCGAGCGGCGCGGTGCAGTACCAGGCGGGCGGCGGCACACACGGAGGCGCTTCCGGCTTCCGCATTCACGGCGCGAACCCTTCGCTCGTTGTGTCGCTCGACGGCACGATGCGCGTTACGGGCGGGGAAATCGCGGTCGGCTCGGGGACGACGCGGATCCAGGCGAGCGGCATCGACATGGGGAACGGGTCGATCGTCAACGTGGCGACGCTCGTCGGGCAGGACGCGTCGCTCAGGTCGCTCATCCTGCAAACCGGCATCGGGCATCAGCAGATTAGCCCGCTCGGCTCAGGGATGTTCCTCGGCAATCTGTCCGGAACCGGAGCTGCATCGCCTGTCGCCGTCGCGACAATGCATGCGTTCGCGCCGACGTTCACGTCGGTCAGGCCCGGGACGGTCCCGGAAAGCGGCGGCGGGACGACAAACTTCCTCCGCGCGGATGGCACGTGGGCACCTGCAGGAGGAGCCGGCAACACCTTCCCCGCGCTCGGCAGCGGCGCGATTCAGTACAACGGGACGAACAACGCGTTCTCGTCGTCACGGGATTGGACGTTCTCGTCGAGCGGAACGACGCTGCTCAACGGCACGCCGACCGGGTTCCTGGCGACCGGCGGAATATTCGCCGCGGCAGACATCGGCGTCTTTGGAAACTTCGCGATTCAAGGCATCTCGCAGAAGCAGGAGAACCAGACTCTCTACGTCTGGCAGCCCAGCGGCACGAGTGCGGCATCGGGTGGAATCATCAGTCACGGGCGCGGCTCAGGAACCATCCAGCTCCAGCGCTTCCAGACCGCTCCGTCCGGTAGCATCGAGTTCGAGCTCGGCGCATCGGGCGCGCAGTCGCTCCGGTTCATGCCGACCGGCGTGGACTTCAAGAACCACCCGCTCGCGGTGAAGTCGCTCCGGGTCGTGGACACGATCCCGAACAGCGAGCTCGCCTCGATGGCCTCGGGCACGGTCAAGGGTCAGCTCGGGCCGGCAGGAACACCCAACGACGTTGCGGTCGCAACACTCCACGCCTTCGCGCCCACGTTCACTTCGGTCAATCCGGGCACCGTTCCGGAGTCGGGCGGCGGGACCACGAACTTCTTGCGGGCGGATGGCACGTGGGCTGCGCCGCCGGGTGGGAGCGCTACGCCCGGCGATCCTGATCGCGCCGTTCAGTTCAACGACGGTGGCGCGTTTGCTGGGGCGAGCGGGATTCGCATCGTCGGGGCCGGGGCGGCTCAGGATGGCGAATCGACCGGCGACGGCGCTGCGCTCGTGGTCGGCGGCAACGCGAGCGGCGTATCTGGCGGCGGCGTAGGTACCGTCCGCGGCGGCGGCGGATTCTCCATCTACGGACTCTCGGCGTCCGGCAGCTCGGTTCGCATGATCGGCCTGCGCGCTACGGGCGTAAGCGGCGTCGGAACGGGCGGCATCCTCCAGATCGGAACGGTCAACAGCGACCGGATCACGACGCACCACAACATGGTCGGCTCCGGCGGACGCTTCCGCTGGCAGTTCGGCCTTGTCGCAGGC
>DASUTR010000663.1:0-3828 GCA_036374535.1 Polyangiaceae bacterium | reverse complement strand
ACGGTGACGACGCAGGCGGAGCTCCGCGCGTGCGCGACGGCGGCGGGTCCGCGCGTCTGCCGCGTGCAGGGAACACTCACCTTCAGCCCATTCGAAGAGATCCGCGTCACCTCCGACAAGACCATCATCGGCGCCGGCAGTAATGCGACCATCGTCATGGGCGGGTTCTTCCTCGGCAACGGCGTGCACAACGTCATCATCCGCAATCTCACCATCCGCGACAGCTACGTGAACGGCCAGGACGAGGAAGGCGGCGACGAGGGCGGCGATCGCGACGGCGTCCAGATGGACACGGCGCATCACGTCTGGATCGACCATTGCCGCTTCAGTCGCCTCGGCGACGGGCTCATCGACAGCCGCATGGATACGACGTTCGAAACGGTCTCCTGGAACATCCTCGAAAATCACAACAAGACGTTCGGCATCGGCTGGACCGACAACGTCACCGCCCAGATCACCATCCACCACAATTGGCTCCGCAACACGACGCAGCGCAACCCGAGCACGGACAACGTGCTGCGCGCGCACCTCTTCAACAACGTGATGGAAGACCTCTCGAGCTACGGCAACTATGCGCGCGGCGGCACGAACATGGTGCTTCAGAACAGCGTCTTCATCGACGTGAACGACCCGCACTACTACGACACGGGCACGCTCGTCGCGCAGGGCAACAGCTACCGGGGCACGACGGGACGACAAGAGTCGAGCGGCGCGACGTTCTCGTTCTTCGATCCCGGTAATTTCTATGCCTACACGGTCGATCCCACGTCGAGCGTCGAGGCGCTCGTCGAACGCTGCGCCGGACCGCGCGCGGAGCTCGGAAACTAGACCTGAGAACCATGCGCGCGATCACGTTCCGTTCGTTCGGCTTCGGATTGGTCTCTCTCATCCTCGCGACGGCTTGCGGCGACGACTCGACACCGCCCGGCGACGCGACGGGTGGCGCGACGACCGGGGGCTCTGGGTCCGGTGCCGCGGGAAGTGCGTCGGGCGCCGCCGGCAGCGCGTCCGGCGGAGTGAGCGGCGGCGCGGGCAGCGCGGGCACGCCGGGACAGGGAGGCGTGGCGGGAAACGCCGGAAGCGGGAGCGGCGGCGTTTCGGGCACGGGCGCGGGAGCGGGCGGAAGCGCCGGCGCGGAGGCAGGCTCGGGCGGCGGAGGCGCGAGCGGTATCGGAAACGGCGGCGGGAGCGGGCTCGGGGGCGGGGGCGGGAGCGGGAACGGCGGAAGCAGCGCGGGCGGCGGCGGACTCGGTGGGGCCGCTGGAAGCGGTGGAGCGGGCACGGGCGGCGGGGCAGGAAAAGGCGGGTCCGGCATGACCGATCCGAATCTCCCACCCGGACTCACGGGGCGCTTCCCGGTCGGCAACGCAACGGGCGTCTGCAACGACGCGGCGCTCCGGCTCGACTTCACGAATGCCGTCACGCTCGGCTCTTCGGGGCGAATCCAGATTTTCGCGGCGTCGGGCGGGGCGGCGGTGGACACCGTCGACCTGTCCGTGATGCGCATCACCGACACGATCGGCGGCCGCATGGTCAACCTCGTGCGTCCCGTCTTCGTCGACGGACGACAAGCCGTCGTCTACTTCCACCAGCGCCGCCTGCAACCGAACACCGCGTACTACGTCACCGTCGACGCAGGCGTCTTCTCGGCGAGCGGCTTCAGCGGCATCACGGGCACGACCGCCTGGCGTTTCACGACGGGCCCCGCTCCCGCAGCGGCGTCGAGCCTCGCGGTTCAGGCGAAGGGCGGTGGCACACACTGCACGGTGCAGGGCGCGCTCGACACCATCCCGGCGTCGAACACGAGCGCCGTTACGGTGACGGTCGGCGCCGGCATCTACCACGAGATCGTTTACCTGAGCGGCAAGCGCAACGTCACGCTGCGCGGCGCCGATCGCGCGGGGACCGTGATCACGTACCCGAACAACGACATGCTGAACGCGGGCACGAGCGGCCGGCCGATGATGTTCGTCACCGGCTCGAACGGCTTCGTGCTCGAAAATCTCACGGTTCACAACACGACGCCCCAGGGCGGAAGCCAGGCCGAAGCGTTCCGAAGCGCCAGTGACCAGACCATCGTGCGCCGCGTGAACCTGAAGAGCCTGCAGGACACGCTCCTCAGCAACGAGCGCCTCTACGTCGTCGATTCCCTGATCGAGGGCAACGTCGATTACATCTGGGGCGGCGGACCGACGTACTTCGAACGCTGCGAAATCAAGACGGTCGGTCGCGCCGGGTACATCGTGCAATCGCGCAACACGACCGGCCACGGCTACGTGTTCGTCGACTCGCGCCTCACGTCGGATTCGGGCATCACGGGCGACGTGCTCGCCCGCATCGACGCGAGCGGCTACCCGAACAGCCACGTCGCGTACGTCAACTGCGAGATGGGACCGCACATCGCGCCCGCCGGCTGGACCGTGACCGGCACCGCCACGTCGAGCCTCAGGTTCTGGGAGTATCAGAGTCGAACGCCGAGCGGGGGCATGGTCAACGTGAGCCAGCGCCATTCTGCGTCCCGGCAACTCTCGGCGAGCGAAGCGGCCATGATGCGCGACAAGACGGTGGTTCTCGGCGGCTGGAATCCCGCTCCCTAGCCGCGCTTCGGCGTCCTACTCGCTCGGGCTCTGGCCGCCGGCCGAGCGAGCGTGCACAATGCGGGCAGTCTCGATGGCCGAGCCGCAGGTGAAGGGGGTGGCATTCCGCACCATCGAGCTGTGCTTCGGTGAGCTCTACGGCGAGGCGCGCCGCGATCGGGCGCGCGAGCTCATGCCCGAGCCGCTCGCCGCAGCGTACCGGTACCAGTCGCTCATGGCTGCGAGCTGGTATCCGATCGCGTGGTATCGCGAAGCGTTCGGCGCGTTTCGACGGGCCACGGGCGCGGGACCCGAGCTCGCCCGCGAGGTCGGGCGTCTGGCGGCGCGCCACGACATGCGAGGCGTGCACAAGCAGATCCTCGCGAAGTTGATCTCGCCGCAAGCGCTGCTCTCCATGTCGCAGCGAGTCTTCAACACCTATTACGACACGGGCAGGGTCGAAACGGTGGAGTCACGCCGCGGATATGCGCGTATTCGCTGCACCGGCTGCGCCGGTTGGGACGAGAACATGTGGAGCGAAGTCGTCGGATCGTGCGAATCGCTGCTCGAAATCGCCGGCGCGAAGCACGTTCGCTCGCATACCCTCCTCGGAGGCGGAGACGGCGACGACGAAATGATCATGGAAGCCCGTTGGGCGTGAACTCAGGGTCATTTCAGGCGATAGTGAGGGAGCGCGCCTGCAATCCCGCGCTCCGAGGTACTCCCTTTCTCGTATCCCTCGAACTCGAAAGCCAGAGCGGAAAGTAACATGCAGACGAGAATTCTCGCTCCGATCTCCCTCATCGCGCTCATCGCCGCGGGTACTGCGTGCGGCTCGGACGAAACGCCCGGCGGAACCGGCGGCACGGGTACCGGCGGCAACGTCGCAACCGGCGGAACCGGCATGCAAACGGGCGGCTCGCCGTCGGGGGGCACGGCAGGGACGCCGGCAACCGGCGGCGCCATGCCGACGGGCGGAACGACGAGCGGCGGCAGCTCGGGCAGCGCCGGTAGCGCGGGGAGCTCACCCGAAGGAGGCACGGGCGCCGGGATAGGCGGCTCGACCGCGACGGGCGGTGCGGCCGGCTCGACCGCGACGGGCGGCACGGGTGGAGGCACGACGGCTCCCGCGACGTTCACCGTGAAGTCGGAGCTCGCGAGCGACGTCATGGCGAGCGCGCCGACGACGGTCGGCATCGTCACCTGGTCGGTCGACAAGCAGAACCTCACCTCGGCCTTCATCGACTTCGGG
>DASUTR010000662.1:0-2669 GCA_036374535.1 Polyangiaceae bacterium | reverse complement strand
GGCAACGCGAATGCCGCCACCTGGTCACGTGGCGTGCATTCGTCTTCAAGGGGAACGGAGATGATGACGCGCGTCTCAGGCGCCGCCAGGAGCTCGGCAGAATTCGGCAATGGCGCCAAGAGCTGCTCGAACAGCCCGCGTCCCCAGGCCGACATTCGCGATTCGATCCGACGAGCTTCGTCACGAAATCCGCCGTACGGCCACGCAGCGTAGCGCTCGAGGTACCACCGGAGCTCATGCAGATGTTCCATGCGCAGTGGCGACGTGAACGGCCGCCACGCCGATAGCTGCGCACGTTCGCCCGCACCCTGCTGCTTCATGACTCGCACTTCTCCACGGAGCGCCGAGCTGCGGAGGGTCGCTTCTCTAAACTCGACAACCAAGTCATTGGGGGCGGATGCCATATGATTCCCTCTTCTTGTACAACTGTACCATCGCCGCGCGATCACAAGCGCGCTAAAGCAACGCCGCTCTTGGGTCGTGCGAATCGTTCCTCCTTCACAAGCGGACTCAACTTCCTACTACGTCAGTCGCGACGCCATCAGGACTGACCAGCGGAGTCAGCGAAGTGAACCGCTGTCCGGCTACCTCGAAGACCACCGCCGAAACCCGGAGCCATGCGGGGCGCGAAAGGACCCCGGGACCGGACGCCAGGTTCGAACGTTCCGCGCGGGTGGCGCAGATCGGACGATCGCCGCGTGTCGCGAGCGAAGTTCGGATGAACAGGACCGTGGAAGCGGTCCGCCCCCCTTATGTCTGAAGCAGGCGGACGTTCGGGAAGTACGTACGCAGCCGGTCCAGATCGTCGAAGTCGGACGTGAGCACGCGGTCACCCCGGCTTGCCGCGGACGCCATGACGACAGCGTCCACGACGGTCGCGCCCTTCACGGCAGCCATGGCTTCGCCCGCGGTCCGAGCCAATTCCGGAAAGAGTGGCTCGAGGATGCACGCTTCCAGGAGTGAAGCGATTCTAGCGGAGCGCGGCCCGCCTCGCCAAGCTTCGACGATGACGGCAGTGGGGACCGTGAGTTCGCACCCGAGCTGCTGGGCCAGCTTGAGGTGCGTCAGCGTGCGCCTGTCTTTGCGCTCGAAACCAATGAGTGCACCGGCATCGAGGGTCAGCCCAGCCATTCTGCCTGGATCGCGGCCAGCTCCCTGGCGGTAATCGTGCCCTTTTCTTGCTCGTAACTCGTGACGAGCTCCTCCAGCCGCCGCCTTCGAAGCTCTCTGGCGAGCGCCGCCGTGACCTCCGCGCTGAGGGTGCGCTTCGACTTCCTGGCCTCGCGCTCCATGGCGAGCACGATGCCCTCGTCGACGGTCAGCGAGATCTTTTTGGCGCGGCCCCGCGGAGAAGGCGAACGACGGGAGGTTTCTCTCGCGCGCACTCTAGTCGGCTTGAGCATCCCGTATCCTACCTCAGGTAGGATACCTCCGCAAACCCTTAGCCGAAGCCAATCCTTTTCTTCGCTGAGTTCACGGAGGCCGGCAGAG
Organism: Polyangiaceae bacterium; assembly: GCA_036374535.1. Lineage (GTDB taxonomy): Bacteria > Myxococcota_A > Polyangia > Polyangiales > Polyangiaceae > PMG-095. The sequence continues at coordinate 1,178 of DASUTR010000662.1, read as the reverse complement.
CATCTTCACGCTTCCCGCTCCGGAGCGCCCGCTCGTGAAGTAGATCGCTCGTGCATCGATGGCGACGCCCAGCGGTCCGTCGCTGGTCGCGGCGAGGAGCTCCACGTCAGTTTCGCGGATCGCGTAGACGCCGCCCGTCGCAAAATCGTTCGCGCCGCTCCGCTGAACCAAATACGCGCCGCGGGCGTCGGCGGCGATGCCCTGAATGAGGCCGAGCGACTCCGCAACCTGCTTCACGGTTCCGGTTGCGTGATCACGCCGAAAGGCGACGCCCCCGGTGGACCAAAAGAGGTGCTGCCCATCGGTAGCGAGATTCGCCAGAGAAGCCGGTGTCGCCACGAACTCGGGCGTCCCACCCGAATGAGGAAGCCGAAACAACGTGCGCCCGTCGCTGAAATACACGCCGGTTGCGTCCACCGTGATGGCCCACGGATCGCGAAGACCGGAAGCCAAGAGCGTCGGCGTGCTCTCCCCGAGCTTCAACCGCTGCACGCGCCCGTTGATGGCATCGTTCGGTGGGCCGTAACCGTCGGTGAAGTAGAGGTAGTCGCCGAACCGGGCCAAGCCCTGCGGCCGCGTGAGCGCCCCGACCTCCGTCGATGCGAACGACGCACTCGAGCTCGCCGCGCGCAACGCGCCGTCTCGGTCGCCGGACCCGTTCACGAGCCAGTACGCCGCTTCGTGATCCGCGATCAGCTGAGTCACCGCCGGTTCGTCGTCGGCGAGGACGCTCGTCGCGCCACCGCCGGTCGTCGGCATCCGGAAAACGTCACCGGTGAAAAATCCTTCCGCGACGAAGAGCGACTCGCCGCTCACTGCGATTTCGGCCGGACGCGCCGTCCCGTCGAACAGCGTCACGACCTCGCCAGGCGCGACCGTGTCGCAGAGCGGGTTCGGCTCGACGGGAGTGCCCTGCCCACGATCGCGCAGTTCATCGAGTCGCGGCTCCGAACGCGCTCCGCAACCCGCGGCGAGAAGCGCGACCGAGAGCACGAGCGCAGAGCCTCGGTTTACCGCGCGACATCGCACCATCCGACGCTCGAGGTTGTCACGTCACGGCGTAGCGGGAAAGCGCGACGAGGATCTAACCCAGATGGGGAGCGTCGCCGGGACTAAACGCTCACGGGAGGAGCTTCGCGAGCGGTTTCTGAAAGAGGAATCGTGACCACGCTTTCGCC
>DASUTR010000661.1:0-2969 GCA_036374535.1 Polyangiaceae bacterium | reverse complement strand
TGCATCGGGTGTGCCACGCGGCCGCGCGTCGAGGAGCAATCCTCGCGGATCTGGGGGCTTCGACGCAGCACGATCTGCGTCGACTCGACCCGCGTGCGCAGAGCTTGCGCCCGTTGTCCCCGGCCTTACTGCAGAGGGCGTCCGACGCTCGCCCAACGCCTCAGGACGGCTCGTCGTTTGCGCGGCGGTCGCCCGCCGTCTCGCCGTCGCGCAGCACGCGCAGGGGGGGCGTTTCGAGGTCGTCGAGCTGACCGCTTCCGGTCGCCCACAAGAACGCACCCACGGCGACGCCCGAGAAGAGCACGGCCAACGGCAAGACCACGAAGAGCACGGTCATGGCGCACCCCTTTCGGGCGCGGAGCGGCGGGCGAGCGGCGCCGCAAACGCGCGGGATCGCAGCGCGGAGGTGACGACCGTGAGCGAGGAGAGCGGCATCATGACGGCGGCGACGAGCGGGCTCAGCAAGCCGCTCATCGCGAGGACGACGCCGACCGCGTTGTAGGCGAGCGAAAAGGCGAGACCGCGGTGGATCGCCTGCAGTGTCGCGCGAGCACCCCTCACCGCTTCGACGACGGGCGCGACGCCGGGCTCCGTCGAAAACGCGCTTGCGGCGAGCAGGCTCGCTTCGGCGCCTCCATGCACGGCGAAGCCGACCGTCGCCGCGGACATCGCCGCGGCGTCGTTCACGCCGTCGCCGACCATGACCACCCGTTCTCCGCGGCGCACCGCAGCCGTAATTTCTGCGAGCTTCTGCTCCGGGCTCACCCCGCCACGCGCGACCTCGACGGGAAGGCCACCGCAAACGCGCTCGACGACGAGAGGGTGGTCACCGGAAATCACGCTCATCGACGCACCGAGCTTCTCGAGCTCGAACAGGCTCGGCAGCGCGTCCGGGCGCAGTGCGTCCCCGAAGGCGGCCAGGCCTCGAACGCGACCCTCGTCGGCGACGAGCACCGGCGTGAGGCCCGCGGCGGCGCAAGCGTGTGCTTCCCCGCGAAACGCGGGCGAGACGTCGATTCCCGCTTGCTCCATCAACGCGAGCGTTCCGACGACGAGCGTCCGACCTCCGACCACCGCGCGGAGACCGGCTCCGGTGAAGCGTTCCACCGACGCAACGGGGGCGTCGACGGCGACGAAGGCACGGCGGAACGCTCGCGCCAGCGGGTGATCGCAACCGAGCTCCGCGGCACTCACGCGCGCGGCGAGCTCGGTCGAGCCGTGCCACTCGATGAGCTCCGGTCTGCCGGCGGTGAGCGTCCCGCTCTTGTCGAAGACGAACTTCGCCGGACGAGCAAGCGCTTCGAGCACGTCTCCGCCTTTGACCAGAATGCCTCGACGAGCCGCCCGCGCGAGCGCCACGCTCACGGCCAAAGGGGTCGCCATGCCGAGAGCGCATGGGCACGTCACGACGAGGAGCGCCACGGCGTGGTCGACGGCTTGGTGCGGATCGATGCGCCACCAGACGGCGAGCGTCAGGCCGGCGAGCACGAGCACGGCGACCGCGAAACGGCCCGCGATGCGATCGGCCGTACGAACGATCGGCGCCCGTTCGCTCTGCGCCCGCTCCATGGACGCGACGAGCTGACCCACGCGTGTCTCGCGGCCCGCACGTTCGACGCGAACACGCAGCACGCCGCCGAGGTTTTCGGTGCCGGCGTAGACGCGATCTCCGGGTTTGACCTCGACGGGACTCGATTCCCCGGTCAGGAGGCGCGCGTCGAGGGTCGATTCTCCGGCTTCCACGCGCCCGTCGACCGGGATTCGCTCGCCGGCCAAGACCTCGACGAGTGCCTGCTTCGGAGCCGCTTCGCTCAGCACCTCGCGGCGCGCTTCGCCCTCGATCAAACGCGCCGTGGACGGCGCCAGAGCGTGCGCGACGTCCGCCGCGGCCGACGCGCGGCGCTGGTGCCGCTGGCCGAGCCAACGACCGACGAGGAGCAGGAAGATCAGGGTCGCGATGGTGTCGAAGTAAATTTCGCCGCGACCACGCCAGGTGTTGACGGCGCCGGAGACGAACCCGGCCGTGATGCCGATCGCAATCGGCAAATCCATGTTGGGCGTCCGAGTTCGGAGAGAAGCCCACGCGCCACGATAGAAGAGCCCGGCGCAGTAGAACATCGCCGGCAACGACAAGAGCAGGCTGCCCCAGCGAAAGAACTCCGCGAAGTCGACGTCGGCACCGTTGCCGGCGCCGCTGTAGAGTGCGAGCGACATCAGCATCACGTTGCCCGCGATCGCTCCGGCGACGCCGAGTCGCATCAAGAGTGCGCGATCGCCGCGGCGGGCGGCGCCCACGCGGCCGAGGGGGTGCGGCGTGTAGCCGAGCCCGTCGAGAACTCGCGCGACGCCGCTCAGTCGGGTCGTCGCCGGGTCCCAGCGCACACGCGCCGTCGAACGACCGAAATCGAGGCGCGCTTCGCGGACGCCCTCGGCGACGCGCGGCAGGCTTTCGACGAGCCAAACGCAGGCGGCACAATGCACGCCCTCGAGCTGCAGCTCGACGCTCAGCGTACCGTCGGCGTGACGTTCGAACGTCGTTTCGAAGCCCGGCTCGTCGAGCTCGGCAAACCGCCGGCCACTCGGGCGTGCCGGCCGCGGATTCGACGACCCAAGGTCGCGATTGTCGTAGAAGGCGCCGAGCCCGGCGCCGCGAATGGCCGTGAACACCGTCTGGCAGCCGGCGCAGCAAAAGTTCCTTCCGTCGCTCACGACGACCGCGTCCGACGGCAACGGAAGGCCGCAGTGCGCGCAGCCCCCCGGAACGAGCGCCGGGGCACCGTGGTTGAACAAGGCACTGGCGACGGAGCTCAACATGGTCAATGCGCGTGCAGCGGGCAGGATGCCGCCACCGCGCCATTCGCCTCGCCACCGTTCGATACGGCGCGCGGGTCGAGCCGCAAACCCACGAGAACCAGTCCGGAAGCGATCACGAGCAGCGCGCTCACGGTGCGAGCTCGGGTGCCGAGACG
>DASUTR010000660.1:0-3256 GCA_036374535.1 Polyangiaceae bacterium | reverse complement strand
CACCGCCACGTCGAGCCCGAGCGTTCGCAGCGCGAGCAGCGCACCCGTTTGCACGAGAAGTCCCGCGCCGACGGGCGCGAGCGCCGCTGCGCGTTCGAACACGACGGCGTCGATGCCCGCCCGCTCGAGCGAGCGCGCGAGCACGAGCCCTCCGATTCCGGCGCCGACGATGGCCACCCTGCCGCCCGCGACCATCGGAATCTCAGGGCGGCGCGGCGAGAAACTGTCTTCCGATGAACGCGGCGACGCCGAGCGCACACAATCCGACGAACACGCGGCCAATCGGCACGATCAGACGATCGGGAAGGAAGACGAAAATCGACGGGATCGGGAAGAACGACGTCATCGAAGCCGGCGGCCGGACCACCGCGAACACCAGACAGAGCAGCCCGTAGGTCGCCACGAGGGCGATGAACACCCAAGGCATGAAGAGCCGGTTACCACCGCTATTCGTGCGTTTCCTGGACATTCTTCGGGGCGCGATTATTATTGGTCGTATGGTAAATAATCCGCTGCGGACCGGGTGGCGGACAGCGGCTAGGGGCGTTGCCGCGCTCGCGCTCGTGTTCGGGTGCTCGCGGGCCGCGCACCCGCCCGACGAGGAAATCTATCAGGGCGTCGCCGAGCTCGACGAGCGGCGCCTGGCTTTCGAGCTCTCCGGACGGGTCGTTTCGGTGAAGGCGCGCGAAGGGGATCGCGTCGCGGCAGGCGCGATCATGGCCACGCTGAACGGCGCGCTCGACGCTCAGGCGCGGGTGGCGCGCGACCTCGAGGCACGCGCCGCCGAAGTCGAAGCGCGACTGGTCGCGAAGGGCGCGCGCCCCGAAGAAGCGTCCGCCGCGCGAGCGCGCATTCGCGCAGCGAAGGCAGCGGAGGAGCTGTTGAAACGCCAACTCGACCGCGAGCGCTCGCTCCACGATCGCGGCGTGACGCCCGAGGCACGCCTCGACGAGCTCGAGGGCCAGCATGCGCGCGCGGTCGCGGAACGCGAAGCGCTCGAAAGCAACCTCGCGGATCTCTTGCGTGGCGCCCGCTCCGAGGAACGCGAAGCCGCCACGGTTCGCGCCGAAGCGGCCCGGGCCGCCGTCACGCTCGACGATCTGAAGCTCGAGCGGAGTGAGCTCCGAGCGCCGGCCGACTGCGTGGTGCTCGACGTCCTGGCCGAACCGGGCGAAGTCGTGGGGCCGGGCGCGCCCGTGTTCACCGTGGCCGATCCCGGGCGCGTCTATGCCGAGGTCTTCGTGCCGGAGGGGCGACTCTCGGGCATCGACGTCGGCGACCGCGCGCGCATTCGCGCCGACGGCGTCGGCGCCTCGCTCGGCGGACGGGTCGAGCACGTGTCGCGCCGCGCCGAGTTCACCCCGCGCTACTTGTTCAGCGACCGAGAGCGCCCTCACCTCGTCGTGCGCGTGAAGATTCGCATCGAGGACCCGAAGGCGCTGCTCCACGCCGGCGTGCCCGTGTTCGTCGGCATCGATCGCGACACGCCCGCGCCCGCGGCGAGCAGGACGACGGCGCCGTGAGCGATTGGGTCGTCGAGACCGATCGCCTTTCGCGGCGCTTCGGCGAGCTCGTCGCCGTACGCGATGTCACGCTGAACGTGGCGCGCGGTGAGATTTTCGGCGTTCTCGGCCCGAACGGCGCCGGCAAATCGACGACGATCCGCATGTTGTGCGGCATCCTGGATCCGACGAGCGGCGGCGGGAAAGTGGTCGGGTTCGACATCGTGCGAGAGGCCGAGCGCATCAAACAACGCATCGGCTACATGACGCAGCGCTTCAGCCTGTACGAAGACCTCAGCGTCGAAGAGAACGTGCGCTTCTACGCCGGCATCTACGGCGTGCCGCTCTCGCGCCGAAACGCCCGCGTCCGCGCCGTGCTCGAGCGAGCGGGCCTCGTGGACCGCCGAAAGCAGCTCGCCGGCACGCTGTCGGGCGGCTTCAAACAGCGCGTGGCGCTCGCCAGCGCGACGATTCACGAGCCTCCGCTCTTGTTCCTCGACGAGCCGACCGCGGGCGTCGATCCGGTGAGCCGGCGCGACTTCTGGGAGGAGATCCACCGTCTCGCCGACGAGGGCACGACCATCTTGCTCACGACCCACTACATGGACGAAGCCGAGCGCTGTCATCGCCTCGCGTTCATCTTCCGGGGCACGGTCCTCGATACGGGCACACCCGGCGAGGTCGTCGAGCGGCGCCATCTGCGGGGCGCCGAAGTGGAGACGCGGCAAGCGTCGCGCGCGGCGGCGCGGCTCCGTGAGCACGCCGCCGTCGACGAGGTTTCGACCTACGGCAACGTGCTCCGGCTGATGACGAAGGGGGACGCGGATCCGGAAGTCGTGGTGCGCGAGATGCTCGGCGGCGCGTTCGAGCTCGGCGCAATCCGCCCCGTGCGCGTCGGCGTCGAGGATGCCTTCATTTCGATGGTGCGCGGCGACACGGCCGCCGAGCCTGCGAGGGACTCCCGGTCGAACGCGACGCGCACGGAGGCGAGCCCGCCGTGATGCTGAGGTCGCTCGTCATCGCGCACAAAGAGCTGCGCCAGCTGAGGCGCGATCGACTGACCCTGGCCATGATGGTGATGCTGCCGCTCCTGCAGCTCATGCTGTTCGGATACGCCATCAACACGGACGTCCGGCACATTCCGACGATCGTCTACGACCAGGACCACAGCGCGGCGTCGCGCGACATCGTTCGGAGCCTCCAGGCGACCGGGTTCTACGACGTGGTCGGCCACGTCGAGAGCACGAAGGCCATCGAAGCCGCTCTGCGGCAGAGCGTCGCCAAGGTAGCGGTCGTCGTCCCCGCGAACTTCTCCGCCGCGCTCGCTCGCGGAACGCCCGCGCGCCTTCAGCTCGTGGTCGACGGCTCGGATCCGCAAACCGTGGCGAGCGCGACGAACACGGCCGCATCGCTCGTCGTCGCCCGCTCCGGCGAGCTCTTGCTCGCGCGACTCTCGAAGGACGGCGGAGCCGCGTTCCAACCGATCGAGCTCGAACCGGACACTTGGTACAATCCCGACCTCCGAACCGCCGTCTACGTCGTTCCGGGGCTCGTGGGCGTCATCCTCACGATGACGATGGTGATGCTCACCGCCATGGCCATCGCGCGCGAACGCGAGCGCGGCACGCTCGAGCAGCTCATCGTATCGCCCGTGCGGCCGCTCGAGCTGATTCTCGGCAAGATCTTTCCTTACACCGCCATCGGCTACGTCCAGATGACGCTCGTCTTGCTCGCGGCGCGCGTCGTTTTCGACG
>DASUTR010000659.1:0-5395 GCA_036374535.1 Polyangiaceae bacterium | reverse complement strand
ACCGAGGATCGCCTTGCCCGTCGGATTGCACGGGTTCGACAGGAGGAGCGCACCGAGACCCCGGCCGGCGATCTCGCGCTCGAGCTCGGCGACGGGAAAGTCGTAGCCGCGCTCCGGATCGAGCAAGATCGGAATGGGCGTGAAGCGACGGAACACCTCCAGAAGCTCGGTGTAAGCCGTGTAGTCGGGCAGGAAGTGGCCGAGGTGGATCTGGCCGATGGCGGCGCAGGCGCGCATGATGGCGACGCGTCCGCCGCCCGAGATCGCGACGTTCTCGGCGGAGTATTTGGACGGCATGCCGCGCCGGAAGAGGTCGTTGTAGAGACTCGCGACGGCCTCGCGTGCCTCCCAAATTCCGGCGATGGGCGCGTACTCTTGATCGTTCGTCGCCACCGCGACGTTGGTGACGCGCGCGGGGGCGCCCGGCAGGGGGCCCGTTTCGGGTTGTCCCTGGCCGAGGTTGCACCACGCCGGATCCTCGGAGCGAAATCCTGCGCGCTGTGCCTCGACCGTCACATAGATGACGCCCGTACGCGGCACGGCGCGAAACGCGCTCGGGGGCCCGGACCGATTTTCGGAGCTCACGGCTCTAACGCACCCAGATCGCCTGGGCCGCGCCCGGCGATCCGTAGCCGAAGTAGCTCGAGCCAGGGCTCGAGGTCATGAGCAGCGAGCCTCCACCGCAGATGGTGAGTCCGGCGTTCGCGCTGTTGGTCTCGCTGAAGTCGTATCCGTTGCCCAGCGAGGTGTGCCCCTTGCAATCGTCGGGAGCGCCGGTCGGCTTGTTCTCCTGCCCGACGCCGTCGGTGGTGTAGGCGCCGTCGCCTCCGCACCAGTAGTAGCCGTTCACGTCGTCGTAGAGAAAGTAGCCATTTTGGCCGAACTCCAGGCGGAGCGAGCTCTTTTCGATGGCGAGGCTCGTATACGCTTCGGCTCCCGCCGCGTAGCCCGCGAGACGGAGCTCGGTGTACGGAAACGAGTTCAGATCGACCCAGCCGGCTACGGCCGTCGCGAACGTCGCGGCCGACGACTCGGCGGGGGACGTGGCGAGCGCCGCGACGTTCACGTACGAGCTGCCGAAGTCCGCGTAGTTCCCGTTGTCGAGCGAGTTCTTGACGAAGCCGAGCGTCCAGCCGCCGCCGGACGTGGTCATGTCGCAGACGACGTCGAACGGAGCGTCGGGGTTGCCCGGAGGGTCGATGCGGTAGACGCCCGTCGTCGCGCCCGGCGCGCTCTCGAGGATCGACCTGCAGGTCGTGCCGGTGACGCCGTCGCTGCCTCCCTCACCGCCGGCGCCGCCTCCCGGCATACCGCCGCTGTCTCCTTCGCCGCCCTGACCGCCGGGAGCGCCGCCAGTGGAGGTCGTTCCGCCGCGCCCCGCCCCGCCCCCCCGGCCCGAGGTGCCGCCTTGACCACTCGTTCCACCGGTGGTGCCCGAGCTTCCACCCTCACCGGAGGTTCCGCTCGAACCGCTCGAACCGCTCGAACCGCCCGAATCGCCGTCGCTGCCGTCGCCACTCGAGCCGTCGCCGCAGCCGGCGGCGTGGGCGGCAACGAAGAGCGCGGCGTAAGCGGAGAGTGCTGCGGGAGATCGGGGGAAGCGAAGGGCTAGCATGGCGCTTTCGCTAGCCGAAATTCCGACCGGAGCCAAGCGAACCCTGAAAAGCAAGGGCGCATGCGCTTGGTTCAGCGCCGCGTCCTCGGAGATTCACGGTGCCGAAGCCATGCGGGCTCGTCCGCTCCCGCTCGTAACGGCGCCCGCCGCGCATTAACGCTGTCGGCTCGGACTTAACGCGTCTTCCTGATCGCTGCGCCTCGCGTCCGTTCAATCCGAAGCTCGGGCGACCTGCGCACGCGAGAGAGCGCTGCGAAAATCGATCTAGATCTCGACCCGGTCCATTCGTGGAAACGTTGTTAAACAAGACATGAACGAAGCGATCGCAATTGAGTTCATGATGGGTTCTTGTTACTCATGATCGAATGACCCCGCCCGACTGGACGGGACACCATGGCGACGCCCTCGTTCTGGACGCCGCGCCTGCGGTAGCCCCCGAGCGACGCTGGGAGTTGTTTCTCGAGTCGCGCAAGCGGTTCACGCGACTCGCCTTTCGCCTCTTGGGAAACAGCGAGGACGCGCAGGATCTCCTACAAGACGTGGGCCTGAGGGTCCTCCGGCATCCCACCGGTCCTCGCGACGAGGCATGTTTTCAAGCCTGGTGCAGGGCGCTGCTGCGACATGGCGCGGCCGATCACCGCCGTCTCGCCGGGCGCAGGCCGCTCGAGCTCGTGGGGCTAGGAATCGACGACTTCCACGCGCGCCTCACGCCCGTCGACCCGATGTTGGCGGTCGAACGCCGGACCAAGCTCCAGAAGCACCTCTGCGCTCTCGATGCGGCTTCCTACCAAGTGCTGTTTCGCCGTTACGTGCTCGGACAGACGGCCACCGAGATTGCGAACGACCTCAATAGCTCGCCCGCGGGCGTGCGCATGAGATTGAAGCGGCTCCGTTCGAAGCTCAAACGCCTGCTGCCGGCGCTGGGCGCGCTCGTATCGGTGCTCGCCTACGGTTCGAGCTTCTCGTAAGTGGCCGACTCGGCGCGTTCCGCGGCGTTTCGCACCGAGGGGTCGACGAGGAAGCAGCGTGAGACGCCGCCTCCCACCGGGTAGAGCTCCGGTGCTTCCCGCGGGCACCGCTCGAAGACCTCCGGGCACCGCGGGTGAAAGCGGCAGCCGCTCGGCGGATTCACGGGCGACGGGACGTCGCCGAGGCTCCGGCGCAGAGCGCGCGGCGCATCGACGTCGAGGCTCGGAACCGCCGCGAGGAGCGACCGCGTGTACGGGTGACGGGGCGCGGCGAAAAGCTCGCGCGTCGCGCCGATCTCGACGATTTGCCCGAGGTACATGACGGCGACTCGATCCGACACGTGGCGGACGACACGAAGATCGTGCGTGATGAAGAGGTAGGAAAGCCCCTGCGCCCGTTTGAGCTCGAGCAAGAGATTGAGGATTTGGGCTTGCACCGAAACGTCGAGCGCCGAGACCGCCTCGTCGCACACGAGGAGCTCCGGACCAACGGCGAGGGCGCGCGCGATACAGACTCGTTGCTTTTGTCCGCCCGAGAGCTCGTGCGGGTAACGAGGAGCGAGCGTCGCATCGAGCCCCACGCGCGAAAGGAGCTCTTGAACGCGGCGCTCGCGTTCCGCCCGGTTCAGGCGCTCGTGCAAATCGAAGGCCTCTCCGACGGCGTCGCGAACCGTGCGGCGGGGGCTCAGGCTCGCGTCCGGATCCTGGAAAACCATTTGGATCTTCTTCGCGAGGGCGCGCCGCGACCGCGCCGGCAGCGGTTCGAGGGGTGCACCACGAAATTCGACGGTCCCCGAGCTCGGCCGCTCGAGTCCCACGACGGCGCGAGCGAGCGTCGACTTGCCGCAGCCGGACTCCCCCACGAGCGCGAGTGTCTCTCCGGCATAGAGCTCGAGGGTCACGCCGTCCACGGCACGGACCGCCCCGGCCGGCGAGGGAAAATGCAGGCGAACGTCGCGCAAGGCGAGCAGGGTTTGCCCGCCGGTCACGACAGCCTCTCGGGCTGAAGGACGCAGCGCTTGAGGCGCGCCGGTAGAACGCGCTCGAGCTCCGGCTCGGCGATGCGGCAGCGCTCGTGCACGTAGCGGCAGCGCGGTGCGAACGTGCATTCGGTGAACGGGCCCCGGTCGAGCCGCGGCGGCATGCCGGGAATGCTCTCGAGCACCGTGCCCTCGTGCTCCTCGATGCGAGGCAGGCTCCGCAGCAGCGCTTGCGTATACGGGTGAAACGGCGCGCGAAAGAGCTCCCGCGTGGGCGCGCTCTCGACGATGCGCCCCGCGTACATGACGAGCACTCGATCGCACGTTCGCGCGACGACGCCGAGATCGTGCGTGACGAGGATGATCGACAGATTTCGTTCGCGGCGGAGCTCGAGCATGAGCTCGAGGATCTCGGCCTGGATCGTCACGTCGAGCGCCGTCGTCGGCTCGTCCGCGACGACGAGCTCGGGATCGCAGAGCAGCGCCATCGCGATCATCACGCGCTGCCGCATGCCGCCGGAGAGCTCGTGCGGGTGGCTCTTCAGCCGCCGCTCCGCGTCGGGGATGCGCACCCGCTTCATGAGCTCGAGGGCGCGCGCCTCGGCGGCCGAGCGCCCGAGTTTCAAGTGAATTTCGCACGTCTCGGCGAGCTGCTCGCCGACGCGGAGGTACGGGTTCAGGCTCGTCATCGGATCCTGGAAGATCATGGCGACGCGCGCGCCGCGCACCTCGCGCATGCGCGCTTCGGAGAGCGCTCGGAGGTCGGTGCCGCCGAGCGTGAGCCCGCCGGAAACGACGTGCCCGTTCGGGGGCAAGAGACGCAGGATGCTGAGGCACGTCGCGCTCTTCCCCGAGCCCGATTCCCCGACGATGCCGACGATTTCGCCGCGGCCGACGTCGAACGAGACGCCGTCGACCGCTCGGACGACGCGCTCGTCCGAACGGAATTCGGCGCAGAGGTCGCGTACCTCGAGCAGCGGCGCGCGCGGCGTAGGGCCGTCGCTCACGCGGCCGCCTTTCTCGATTTGGGATCGACGGCGTCGCGCAACCCGTCGCCCACGTAGTTCAGGCTCAGCAGCGTGAGGGCGAGCGCGCCGCTCGGAAATGCGAGCAGCCACCAATAGGAGACGATGGGATTCACGACGCCGACCGCCTCGGCGACGAGCTGGCCCCACGAGAGCTTCAGGCCGAGCCCGAGGAACGACAGGAACGACTCGAGAATGATGACCGTCGGCACGGTGAGCGTCGCGTACACCATCACGATGCCGAGCACGTTCGGCAGGACGTGAACCGCGATCACGCGCAGGTCCCCGGCGCCCAGCAAGCGCGCGGCGAGCACGAATTCGCGGTTGCGGAGCGTCAGCACCTGGCCGCGAATCACGCGGGCCATCGTGAGCCACTGAACGAGGCCGAGGGCGACGAACACGGGCACCGGCTCGCCTCGCGCGGAATCCGAGAACAGGAGCATGATCAGGATGACGAGGAACATGTACGGAATGCCGTAGAAGAAATCGACGAAGCGCATCATCACCTCGTCGAGTCGCCCGCCGTAGTACCCGGCTACGGCGCCGTACAGCACGCCGACGAAGACGCACGCGAGCGTCGCGACGAAGCCGATGGCGAGCGACGTCTGTCCGCCTACGAGCACGCGCGCCGCGTAGTCTCGGCCGAGCGAATCCGTCCCGAACCAGTGCTCGGCCGAGGGCGGCCGGTGGCGGAGCTCGGGGCTCGTCGTGTGAGGGTCGAGCTCGAGGAGCGGCGGCAGGAGAAAACACGCGAGCGCCATGACCGCGACGATGGCGGCGCCGAGCACGGCGAGGCGGTTCTTCCGG
>DASUTR010000658.1:0-16070 GCA_036374535.1 Polyangiaceae bacterium | reverse complement strand
GGCGACGGGCCCGGCTACGGCGAGACCGCGCCGCTCGTCGACTCGGGCTCGGTGCGGGCCAGGCTCGTCGATGAAGCGGGCGCGCCGCTCGCCGATATCATGGTGTTCGTCTGCGGCACGCGCGTCTGCAGCATGCCCGAGTACACCCGCGACGACGGGGTCGTGACGATCGCGTCGCCGGAGCCGATGGAGAAGCCGGCGTTCAAGTACGGCGACGGGCTCGAGGTCGGCCGCTTCGCCGCGCTCCTTCCCGAAAGTTCCGGCGAGACCGACCTCGGCACGATCGCAACGCCGCGCCTGCCCGCTCCGGGCGCGTGCCTCGCGCCGGGAGCGACGGCCGAGTCGAACGGCGTGAGCATCACGCTCGCCGACGATGCGGCGGTCGAGGTGATTCCGATCGACTACCCCACGCCGGCCGATCGTACGTTTCGCGCCGCGGAGCTGCCGCTCTCGTTCGCGCCCGCCGGACTCGGCGCGGGGCAAGAGCTCGACGCCATCTTCGCGCTCGCGCCCGCGGGCGCCGTCGTTTGCCCGCCCGCCGCGCTCGAGCTGCCGAACACCCCGGGCTACGCCGCCGGGACCGAAGTGGACATCTTCGTCAACGGCACGGACGTCGACGAAGGGTTCGCGCCGTACGGCGGCTGGCGGGCGGTCGCGACGGGTCGCGTCGACGAAACGGGTGAGCGCATCGAGACGATCGACGGCGGCTTGCCCGTGATCGCCAACGTCGGAGTCCTCGCGCGATGACCCTGCTCCGTGCGTCCGCGCTCGTCGCGCTCACCGCCGCTTGCGGCACCAATCGCCCCGAAATCCCGCCCGAGCTCCTCGAGATCCCTGCCGGGTGTAGCTCGCTCGACTACCCCGAGGGGCCGTACGGAACCGAGCCGGGCTCGGTCGTGGCCGACGCGTGCTTTCGCGGCTGGGCTCGACCCGACGCCGTCGAGCACGACGAAGACACGCTGCAAAACCTCTCGTTCGGTCGCTACTACGATCCTGCGGGCGAACGTTTCGAGCTTTTGCTCGTGAACTCGGCGGCGCTCTGGTGCTCGGCGTGCTTGAGCGAGCACGAGACGCTGCCCGACCGCTACCGCGAGCTCGCCCCCCGCGGCCTCGTCGTCTTGAGCGCGCTCTTCGAGGATCGAAAGGGCGACCCCGCGGGCGTCGATGATCTGGCGCTCTGGGTGGAAACGTACGGGACGCCCTTCCCCATGGCGCTCGACCCCGACTACCAGCTCGGTGCGTACGCCCCCGCCGCCTCGGCGCCGCTAAACCTCCTCGTCGACGCCCGCACGCTCGAGATCTTCGAGAAGTTCACGGGCGATCAGGGCACCGTGCTCTGGCCCCTCGTCGAAGCCGAGCTCGCGCGGCGCGAAGCGGAGTAACGTCTCCGCCCGTGCGCGCGTCCCGTTTCGGTAACCCCGCGGCGCTCGGCGCGTTCTCGGCTTTCGCTACGCTGGGTCTCGCAGCGAGCGTCCGAGCCGAACCCGCGGCGCTCGAACCGACGGCGACGCGCGTCGAGCTCACGGACGCCGTGAGCGTGCTCTACGCCGGGGACAACCGCGACTCGCGGCCGAACTCGGTGCCGACCGTCGTGAACGACGACTGGGGCGTCCTCTACAATCGCCTCCACGGCAGCGTCGATCACGGGGAGTTTCACTTCGGCTTCCGCATCGACAACGCCTGGTTCTACGCCTCGCCCGATCCCACGAGCGCCGCGCTCGAGCTCGTCGAGGGGCGACCCGCGGGCCCGTCGAGCTTGCCCGACCCGCTCTACTTTCGCGCCAAGCTGAACGAAGCCGGCCGAGAGCTCTCGAACCGCTACATCAACTGGATCTACCCCGCGAAGTACTCCGCGGGCTGGTCGAACCGCGACGTCGAGGTGACGCTCGGCGACGTGTACGCCGAGCTCGGCCACGGGCTCGTCTTGAGCTTGCGCAAGCGCGACGAGCTCGCGAGCGACGAGACGCTGCGCGGCGGGCGCGCGGCCGGGCGCTTGAAAACGGGCGACGTGACGCTCGGTCTCACGCTGCTCGGCGGCTCCGCGAACCCGCTCCGCCTCGACGAGGCGAGCGGCCGCTACCTCGGCGTACACTCGAGCGTGACGCCGGGTTTTCTCGCCGTGACCGAAGCGGGGATGCCGCGCGCGATCGAGACCGATTTTGCGCCCGACACGGGCGACTGCCGGACGATGCTCACGTGCAGCTACGCGCCCGATCGCATCGCCGCCGGCCAGCTCACGTTCGAGCTCGGGAGGACCCGCCTCGCGACCCAGGGCTCGCTGCTCGCGCGACAGGACGCGCTGTCCGCCGATGTCGTGCGCAGCGCCCGCCGGATCGTCACGGCGAGCGGCTCGATCGAAACCGCGAGCCCCGGCGGCGCCGCGGCCGTGTACGTCGAGGCCGCCGGACAAAAGCTCTCGGACATCGGCGGCGCCACGCGCGACGTCGCGCGGCCCGAACTCGACGCGGGCCACGCGCTCTACGCGAGTGCCACCCTGGTCGAATTTCCATGGGTGTTCCTGCTCGAAGCGAAGCACTATCGCCGCTTCTTTCCGCTCTACGCCAACGTGAGCACGGCGCGCGCGCGCGAGTTCTCGCTGCTCGCGTGGAGCGCGCCCCCGACGGGCGAAGCGCCGTGGGTCGACACCGAGTTCGAGGGGTTCAACACCTGCGTGAGCGGGGCGCGCCTGCGCTCGGACACCGAGCTCGCGACCGGCGTATCGGTGTTCGGCTGGGCCGGCTACTGGCAAACCTTCGCCGAACGCTCGATGAACGAGCGCTGCGAGACCGGCGACGAAAACCAGAACAACGTCGTCGACGTCGCGTCGGGCCTCGAGCTCACGAGCCGCGACAAGGGTTCGCGAGGAACGGTGACCGTGGGCGCGCGCCACGACGACACCGCGACGGAAATCGTGACGCCTCAGGGTCCCACGACGACGTTCTATCGCGAGCTCTACGGGCGCTACACCATCGTGAAGACCCTCGGCGGCCCTTTCGCGCTCGAGCTCGACGGCGCGCACCGCTTGCGCCGCCGTGCCATCGGCGGACCGGGCGAACCGTGGTTCGAAGGCGAGCACGTGACGGCACTGCAGTGGGGCCCGCGCCTGTCGCTCGGCGTCGGCATCGAATACGACACGGATCCGCGCGTACCGCCGGCGTACCTCAATTTCGTCGGTCGTTTCCGGCCCACGTCGTGGTCCAACGTCAATCTGTTCGTCGGTCAACGCCGCGGCACGCTGCGCTGCGAAGGCGGCGTGTGCCGAGAGGTGCCGCCGTTCGAGGGCGTGCGCTTGGACGGCTCGGTCACGTTCTAGCGTCGCGGAATCGCGGGATGGGAGCTCAGACTCCTAGACCGAGGGCGCTCCGCACCTCTTCTTCCAACGCCGCGCGCTGGGAGGTGGTGTAACCCTCGCGCCTCGCGACGATACGGCCGTCGCGAGCGATGAGCACGCTGTACGGAGCGGTGCTGCGGGGGTTGTAACGCGCGACCACGTCCGTCTCGGGATCGAGCAAGACGGGGAACGACAGCTTGAGCTTCGCGGCCTCGACGCGCACGCGGCTTCCGAGCGCGGCTTCGTCGATCGAGACGGCGAGCACGACGAAGCCCTGCGAGCGGTACTTCCGATAGAGCTCGTCGAGGTGCGGCAGCGCGACGAGACAGGGCTGGCACCACGTCGCCCAAAAATCGACGAGCACGACCTGCTTGCCGAAATGGTCCGACAGCCGCACGTTGCTCCCGTCGAGCGAGCGAAGCTCGAAGTCCGGAGCGCGCCCCGCGCCGGGCTCCGTCGCGCCGGGCGGCGCCGTCGCGCGCTTCTCCTCGGTTCCGAGGCACGCCGCGGAGAGCGCCCCCGCGGCGCCGAGCAGCAGACGCTTCCGGGAAATCACCGAACCGGAGGCGCGATGCCGCGACGTTCGAGCTCGTCGTCGACGAACCACCACAAGGACTCCGAATAGCCCATGAACACCGCGAGGATCTCCATGGTGTTGGCGTCGACGACGAGATTGAGCGGCGTCACGGATTGGGCGAAATAGGGACCGAGCTTCAGAGCCGGATCGAGCACGAGGGGGAACGCGACGCGAAAGGAGAGCTCGTTGCCCCAGAGCGCCAGATCCCGCGGCGTTGCGGGACGGCCACGGGCATCTTCGAACAGCGTGCCGAGCAGCGCGACGCCGGCACGGCCGTACGCTTCGGCAAGTCCCTGCGCGTCGATGGTCGCCATTTCGGTGCGGCACGCCGGGCACCACACCGCCGACGCGTTGATCACGATGAGCTCGGTCCGCCCGCCGCGCGGGTCGTGGAAATCCGACAGCCGTACTTCTTCCAGACGATTCTCGTCGTACGCGGAGCGAACGGGATCGCGCCAGCCGAGGAACGTGTGGTCGGCGATGACGGCGCCGCGCGTGCTGCCGTACGGTCCGGGCGGATACGCGGCGATCGGTCGAAACTCGCCGCTCGGCGCATCCCCGGGCGTCACGGGGACCGTCGCCGGCTCGTCGGCGACACCTTCGAGCGGCTCGCTCCCGCACCCGAGCAGGACGAGCACGGCGCACGACGGGAGACCGAGCCACCGCATGCCGAGAGCTTATCGGCGGGCCGAGCCGGGTCAAGGCGTTCCGCTGCCGAGCGACCTTTCTTGATGTAGAACCTGGGGGAATGCCGAAGCGTCCGTGGACGAGCCTTGCCGCTTCCTCGCTCGTTCGCGTGCTCGCGGCGGCAACCGCGCTCGCGCTCGCCTTGGCATGCGAGAGCGAACCGTGCGTCGGTGACACGTGCCCGAACGCCTGTAACGGCGTCGAGTGCGACGAGACGGGCGCGGTACCGAACGACGCCGCGGCGCTCGGCCGCTTCACGCCGTGCGCGTCGAGCGCGAGCTGCGACCAGGCGAGCGGCTTCGAATGCGTCTCGGGAACGTGCGAGCACCCGTGCCGCTCGCACTTCGACTGCGGCGGCATCGCGACGTGCGAGCCCTCGGAGCGCGGCGCCACGTACTGCAAACTCGCGAGCCCGGCGCTCGAACCCGGCGGCTACTACTCGAGCTGCCCCATGGGCGCGTGCGACGAGGAGCGCGGATTTACCTGTGTCGGCGCGGGCCCCGGCGACACGGACGCGTACTGTACGGCCGATTGCGCGAGCGACGGCGACTGCCCCGCCGGCTTTCAGTGCGACGCCGTCGCGTCCGCGAGCGGCGAAACGCGAAACGTCTGTGTGCCGAAGGGCTTTTGCGCCGCCTGCGAAAGCGACGCCGATTGCCTCTCCGTCCCGGGCGGCGTGTGCGCCCGCGACGCGAGCGGCGAGCGCCGCTGCACCCTGCTCTGCGATCCGAACCGCAACTCGTGTCCGTGGGGCGCGGCCACCGAATGTGCCGTGACCGACGACGCGCTCGGCGTGCCCACGTGCCAGCACCGCAGCGGCTCGTGCCTGGGCGCCGGTGAGGGCTGCGACCCGTGCCAGCGCGACGACGATTGTCCGAGCGGATACTGCCTAGCGGCGCTGTACACGGCGGAACGCTGGTGCGTCGATCAGGAGCTGCCGTGCTCGTGCGCGGATCTGCCGAAGTCGCAGGATTTCTGCGCCGGAGCGAACGGCTGCCCCGAAAGCCCGAGCGGCCGCCCCATGGTCTGTTACGACCCGAGTCCCGCCGGCGGCGGCATCTGCGTCGGCGTGAACCTGCCGGGCTCTTCGGCGAACTCGGGGCAGCTTTCCTGCTGGCGCTAGCGTCCGTCGTTTGCTTTCTCCATAAAAATGAAACGAACGCCGTTTCTCGTTCTTGCCGCACTTGGTCTCGCTCTTTCGGTCGCACTCGCCGTCCTCCACGCGCGCGCTTACCTCGAGCCCAGCGCCGAAACATTTTGTGCGGTGGGCGGCGCGCTCGACTGCACGAGCGTGGCGCTCTCCCGGTACTCCGTATTGCTCGGCGTACCGGTGCCGCTTTGGGGCGCGCTCGGGTTTCTCGCGATCTTGGTCGCGGCGATACGACGGTCACGCTGGCTTCTGCCCCTCAGCGCGATAGCCGCCATTGCGTCGGTCGCGCTTCTCGTCGTCGAACTCGTCGCGATCGGTGCTCTGTGCCTGCTCTGCGAAGGCGTTCATCTCGTGAGCTTCGCGCTCGTGGCGCTCGCGTGGCGCGAGCGGGCACGCTTCACGTCGAGCTTCGCCAATCGGGACGACCTCGCGCTCGTTTTCGCGCCGCCTGCGGGCCTCGCGGTCGCGCTGTTCCTGTTCGTGCCGCGCTACTGGGTCGTCTTCGGGTGGAAGGGCGACGTGCCGTTCGCGCAGGGAAAGACGGCGGAGGGCTACCCGTGGCTCGGCGCCGAGCATCCAAAAGTCACCGTCGAGGAGTTTACCGACTACCAATGCCCGCACTGCCGGGTTGCTTCGGCGCGGTCGCTCAAGCGACTCGCGGAAAACCCATCGCTCCGCCTCGTGCGGCGTCAATTTCCACGTGTGCGCTGCCGAGCCGGCCGAGACAACCTCTGCCAATCGGTGCGCATCGCCTACTGCGCCGGGGAGCAGGGCAGGTTCTGGCACGCCGATCGCTGGCTCTTCGAGCACGCGCCCGTCACGGCTCGCCTCGATCTCGCCCGGGCGGCGGGCGACATTGGTCTCGATCTCGACAAGCTCCGGGCGTGCGTCACGCGCAGCGACATTTATGAGCGCGCCGTCGCCGAATCCGAGCTCGCGAAGAAAAAGCGATTTCCCGGCACGCCGTACTACGTCGTCGGCGACAAGCGAACTGCCGAAGAAGGTCTCTCGAAGCTGCTCGACGCTCTTCCGTGAGGCGAGACGCTACGATCGCGACGGGCCAACGCGCGATCCAAGTGGATCTGCCGACACTGTGCGCTGATGTGGGTGAGAGTTTTGCGCGCAACGCCGGCCAATTAGCCGGACCGAGCTTTGCTGACAGTGGAGACGTTCCGTTGTAAAAAACGGTGCTTCGGAGCTCCGCCCACTTTGGGGCGGCGCGTTTCTTTGGGCCCGCCCGGCGTTGCATTGCTTGCCGGGCACGTTCGTCGAACGCCGAGACTCTCACCGCGGGTGGGGTCCGGACTGTATTCAGCAGAAGGAGCTTTACATGAGAAAATCAGTCATCGGTCTGGTGTCGTTGGTCGCACCGGCCATCCTCGGGGCCGCAGCCACTACGGGTTGCGACAAGGCTGCGGAAGCAGCGGGCGCAGCGAACGGCGCATTCGAAGAACTTTGCGGTCCGTGCGGCGCCGTCGCCACCGGTGACGTCGGCATCTCGGGCAACGCGAAGGTCGACGGCTTTTTCTCCGCCGTTTCGTCGTTGAACGCCGCGGTCGTTTCGATCAACGGCAACTTCGAGGCCGAGATCGACAACCTCATCGCAGTATGGGGCGTCGATGTCGAGGCCAGCGCAACGCTGCAAGCGAAAATCGACGCGCTCAAGGCCGAGATCGACGCCGAGCTCAGCGCGAACGTCACGGGCGAGCTCGCCGTCACCTACGTGCCCGCTCGCTGCGAAGCGAACGTGAGCATCGCCGTGGAAGCGCAGGCGCAGTGCGAAGCGAAAGCCGACTGCGACGTTCAGGTCGATCCGGGCGAGGTCAGCGTGGAGTGCGAAGGCACCTGCCAGGGCTCGTGTTCCGCAGAGTGCACGGGCGGTTTCGAGTGTGATCTCAGCGCCGGCGGAAGCTGCACGGGCTCGTGCTCCGGCTCGTGCGAAATGGACGTGGCGGCCGTGTGCAACGGCACCTGCCGCGGCACCTGCAGCACCGAGTGCCAGGTGCAAGATTCGAACGGTCAGTGCGCCGGTAAGTGCGAAGGCATGTGCCAGGGCACCTGCGAGCTCGCGGCCGAAGCCGAGTGTTCCGGTACCTGCACCGGCAGCTGTAAGGTCGAGGCCGAGGCCGACTGCGAAGGCGAAGCGCCGAAGTGCAACGGCTCCTGCTCGGGCGAATGCACGGGCAGCTGCAAGGGCAGCGCGACACCGCCGAGCGCCTCGGCCAACTGCGAGGCGTCGGCCGACTGCAAGGCTCAAGCGTCGGCCCAGGCGAGCGCGAACATCAGCTGCACGCCGCCGTCGCTCGACATCGGCTTCACGTACAACGCGAGCCTCGACGCCAGCGCCCGCGCAGCGTTCAGTGCGAAGATGGCTGCGCTCAAGGTGAGCGGCATCGCGATCGTCCAAGGCTTCAGCCGCATGACGGCGCTCATCGACGGCGAGATCGACGGCCAGGTCGTCTTCAACCCGTCGCCGCTCGACCAGATCACGGCGTCCGTCGAGGGCCTCGCCGAGGCTTCGGTGGACGGCTCGATCTTCGCGGGCATCCCGGCGGGTCGCGTGACCTGCGCGCTCGGCGCGTTCGTGGACGCCGGCGACATGCTCGTGACGATCGGCAGCCAGGCCGGGACGCAGATCGCCGCCCAGGGCGACTTCGTCGTCAGCCTGACGACCGGCGACTTCGGTTCCTGATTCGAGTTCGTCGACCGACTACCGGCGCGTTCCCGCAAGGGGGCGCGCCGGTGGCGTTTTGTGCGGCCGAATCGCGCCGGGACGCCTGACGGCGCGCGCCCGGCGGTGCTAGGAGGGGCCCCATGTCCCTCGACCTTCCGAGCCGCGATGCGGCCCCCGACGACCCCGTTCCCGGTGTGAAAGCCGTCGTGCTCGTGATGAGCGGCAAGGGCGGCGTCGGAAAGAGCACGGTCGCGGCGAATCTCGCGATCGCGCTGAAGCGCCTCGGTGCCTCGGTGGGCCTGCTCGACGCGGACATGTACGGGCCGAGCGTGCCGACGATGTTCGGCATCAACGAGCAGCCGCCGACCGACGGACAAAAGATTCGCCCGCTCGAGCGTCACGGCATCAAGCTCATGAGCATCGGTTTCTTGCTCGAAGACGCCAAGGCGGCCGTCGTGTGGCGCGGACCGATGCTGCACGGCGCGCTCGTGCAATTCCTGAAAGACGTCGCCTGGGGCGAGCTCGACGTGCTCCTCCTGGATTTGCCGCCCGGCACGGGCGACGTGGCGCTCACGCTTTCGCAAAAGCTCCGTTCGAGCGGCGCCGTGATCGTGACCACGCCGCAAGAGGTCGCGCTGCAGGACGTCTATAAGTCGGTGAGCATGGCCGAGAAGGTGGGCATCCCCGTGCTCGGGGTGGTCGAGAACGAGAGCTATTTCGTTTGCGACGGCTGCGAGAAGCGCCACGAGCTCTTCGGCAGCGGGGGTGGCCAGAAGATCGCAGAATTTTCCCGCTCGCCGCTCCTCGGTCAGATCCCGCTCGAGGGGGCCGTCCGGCAGTGGGGCGACGCCGGGGTGCCCATCACCGAAGCGGCCCCCGGCTCGAGCGCCGGGAAGGCCTTCGTGGAGGTCGCCGAGCGCCTCGTCGGGGAGCTCCGGGCACGAGAAGGCGGCGGGACGGTCACGATCGACCGGAGCGGCGGCGTGAATCGGCGGCTTCCCATCAGCCGCTGACACACGCGCGCCACATGCCGGCCCGTCGGGGCAAAGCGGGCCGAACGGGGCCCGGCGGCGCGCCTTCGGAACGCCGCGTTGGCACGTGCCGCAAGGCACGCTATAGCGCACGGCTCGTCGTCATGAGCTCCATCGATCCGGGCAGCGACACGTCGTTAGGAACCGAGACCCCCGGCTCGCCGGCTCCGTCACCCGGAGGCGACGCGGAAGGGCGCGCGAGCGCCGACAGCCCGGGCGACGCGAGCGGCGCGTCCGACGCCCCGAGCGCCGAAGCGAGCGGTGCGCCGCCTGGCGGCGACGACGCGGCGAGTGCCGGCGACGACGCGGCGAGTGCCGGCGACGCGCCGAGCGCCGACGAGAGCGACGGCGGCGAAGCGGGCGAAGAGACGGAAGGCGGCGATGACGCGAACGCCGCAACGGCCGGCGACGCGCAAGCTCCCGCCGGAGCGCCGAAGAAGCGCCGCCGTCGTCGCAAGAAGAAGGGCGGCGCGGGCGCGGACGCGAGCGGCGAAAAGCCCGGTCAGGCTCCGCAGGGCGAGCGGCCTCACGGCAATCGCCCGAGCGATCGTCCGAAGAAGGATCGCAACCGTCACCGCGCGACCGATCGCGCGCCGTTCCACGTCGGCGAGGAAGTGTTCGGCAAGGTGACCGCCGTGCTGGACACCGCCATCATGGTCGACCTCTCCGGCAAGGCGCTCGCCATCCTCGATCGCACGGAGATGGAGGCGGACGATCTCGTGCCGGCGCCGGGCGACAAGTTCGTGGCGCGGGTGCACAACGACGGAGCCCGCGGCGGGCTCGTCGTGCTCACGCGAAAGCCCCTGCGCGAAGAAGAGACGAAGCCGAAGCTCGAGCAGGCGTTCAAGGAGGGCACGCTCGTTTCGGGCCTGATTACCGGCGCCATCAAGGGCGGCGTCGAGGTGGACGTGGGCGGCGTGCGTGCCTTCGCGCCGGCGAGCGGCATGGATCTGCATCCGGCGAACGCGAACTTCACGACGCTCGTCGGCCAGCGCATGGAGTTCAAGGTCAGTCAGTACGAGAAGGCGGGCCGCGACGTCGTCGTCACGCGCCGCCCCATGCTCGAGGCCGAAGCGCACGAGCGGCGCAAGCACGCGCTTTCGCTGCTCCAGACGGGTCAGGTCACGCCGGGCGTCGTGCGCACGGTGGTCGAGTGGGGCGTGTTCGTGGCGCTGCCCGAGGCCGAGAACGTCGAGGGTCTCGTGCACGTCTCGGAAGCGACGCACGATCCGCAAGCGAACCTGTTCGAGCTCTTCAAGCACGGCGATCGCTTCGACGTGAAGATCCTGGAGATCGACGAGCGCGGGAAGATCTGGCTCAGCCGAAAAGCGCTCGTCGAAGATCCGTGGAGCAGCGCGCGCAAGCAGTACGCGCCCGGAACGCGCCACAAGGGCAAGGTCGTGAAGCTCGAGCGTTTCGGCGCGTTCATCGAGCTCGAGTCGGGCATCGACGGGCTCATCCACGTCACCGATCTTTCGTTCGAGCGCATCGACCACCCGAAAGACGTGCTCACCGAGGGTCAGGAAATCGAAGTGGTCGTGAACTACTTCGACTCTCGCTCGAAGAAGATCGGACTGCACCTCGCGCCGCCGCCGGAGCAGGCGAACGAGCCGCACCAGCGCGTTCAGAAGAACGCGCTCGTCAAAGCGGCCGTCGTCAAAGGCGAGGCCGCCGGTCTCATCGTGCGCATTCTGGGCGCGACCGGTCGCGCGTCGCGCGGCTTCGTTCCCGCCGGCCAGACGGGCACGCCGCGCGGAACCGATCTCAGAAAGGCGTTCAAAGTCGGCACCGTGATCGACACCAAAGTGGTCGACGTCGATCCGCGCTCGGGCGAGCCGAAGCTCAGCATCCGCGGCTTCAAGGAAGACGAAGAGCGACGCGCGCACCGCGAGTACCGCGACAAGCTCAAGGCCGAAGGCGGCTTCGGCACGCTCGGCGACCTCCTGAAGCAGAAGCTCGCCAAGGCGGCTCCCGAGGCCGCCCCCTCCCCGCCGGTCGAGTCGGACGAATCTGCTCGGCAGTGAACCGTCGCTGAAATGCGGGGGCGCCCGAGCGGGCGAGCGCCCACACACGGGCGCTCGGGCCGCCCGGCGTGATCGGACGAGCCACGGTCCGCATTAGACCGGTGCTCGAAACCGGACCCAAGCCCTGGACGCCCATGGTTGTCCAATGGAGTGGTGTTGAACTATCTTCTCGTTCCGAGATTCAGCGGCTCGCGCTCGGGCGCAACGCCTTACATGCCTCATCGAACGGATCGCGAGTTGGTGGAGGCGGCTAGGGGCGGCGACGCCGAGTCCTTCGGGTCGCTCGTACGGCGTCATCAAAAGCGCATTTATCGGTTGGCCGCGCACCTTCTGCGCAGCCCTGCCGAAGCCGAAGACGTGACGCAGGAGACGTTCGTGCGTGCCTACGGCGCGCTCGCCAGGTTCGACGGTCGCAGCGAGCCGTTCACGTGGATCTACCGCATCTGCGTGAACCTCTCCCTCAACGCGATCCGCGCGCGAAAGTCGTCGCGCAACTCGTCCCCGGACGATCCCCGCATCGAGGGCCTGCTCGTCGAGACGCGCGGCAGCCACGCCGATCCCGCGGAGCTCACGGCGGACCGCGAGCTCGCCCTCGCGCTCGCCGCGGGGCTCGACAGCCTGAGCGAGACGCTCAGGACCACGCTCGTTCTCGTCGGCATCGACGGGCTCTCGCACGCCGAGGCGTCCGAAGTGCTCGGCTGCCCCGAAGGGACGATCGCCTGGCGCGTTCACGAAGCCCGCCGGAAGCTCAGGGCGTTTCTCGAAGCGCGCGGGCACGACAGCGAGGAGCGCAGACCATGACGGAGGACAACGAGGATCTCGTCAGACGTGCGGAGACGGCGCTCGCCGGGCTCGTGCTGCGCGAGCCGGATTGGGACGCGTTCGCGGGCCGCATCGACGACGCCCGAGCGAACGCCACGCCGAGCGACGAGGCGGCGCTGTTCGACGCACCGCTTCCGGCGACGAGCGACGACGGCGACGGGTTGATCACCGCCGCGGCAGTCGATTCCGTGCCCGCGCCGCGCGAGAGCGGCGAGGTCGTGCGCCACGCGCCTGCCGACGCGCCGGCGCCTTCCGTCGCTCCCGCGAGCTCGGACGAGCTCGACCAGGATTGGGCGTCGACGCCGCACGCGCGCTCGGCTCCGGTCGAGCCGCGCGTCCCCTCACCGCTTCCCGAGGCGCCGCCCGCCGCGGCCATCACCGACGTTGTCGCCGAAGCGGAGGATCTCACCGCGCACGCCGCCACCGAAGACTCGGCTCCTGTCGCCGCCGTCGACCCGACGCCATCGCGCCGCGAACCGGTGAGCCTCGCGGAGCTCGCCCGCGCGAGCGTCGCGCGCCGTGGCACTCGCGAAAAGGCGAGCATCGCGATGGAGTCGCTCGCCGTCGCGCAGCAATCGCGCGCGCAGGGCGAGCAGATCGCGCAGCGAGTACAAGCCGCCGCGTCCCACGCAGACGGAGCGCCGGGAAGCGTTCCGCCTCCACCCATCACGGAGCGGCGCCCGCGCCGCGCTCGGAGTGAGCTGATGCGGGGCCCCTGGCCCGGTGTCGTCATCGGCGGCCTGGGTCTCGCTGCGGCGTTCGCGCTGCATCTCAGCCGCCCGACACCGGCGCCCGTCACGATCGTTCAGCACGTTCCCCAGACCCCAGCGGTCGCCGCCGATGCACCGCGCGAACCGGTGCCGGCGCCGGCGCCGAAGCCGCAGGCGACGGACGCTCTCGAGCAGGCGCGCGAGGCGGCGATCGATCCGACCTCGCTCCCGGCGCTACCGCGCGGGGCCGCGCCGCGTGCCGAGGGCAAGAGCGCCGAACCGGCGCCCGGCGCGGTCGCGAAAGCGCCGGTCCCGCCGCCCGCACCGGCCGCCGTCGTTCCCGGAGCCCGCGCGAGCGGCCAGGTCGCGGCGGAGAACATCGTGCTCGAAGAGGATCCGAAGGCGGTCGCCAAGGCGACGCCGAGCGCTCCTGTGGCCCGACCCGCCGACACGAAGCTCCGTCCCGCCGAGCTCTCGAGTGCAGCCATGACCGAGCGTCCCTCGGCCGGTGCCGCGCAAGCCGCGGTGGGCGCCGTGCTCGGGGCGGCCCGGAGCTGCGTCGCGGGACACTCGCAGCCGTCGACGGCCCAGCTCGTCTTCGGCTCGGACGGTCAGGTTTCGAGCGTGACGGTAGCGGGCGCTGCCGCGGGGACCCCCGCTGCCGCGTGCATCGAAAGCGCCTTGAAAAAGGCCCGGGTTCAGCCTTTCGCGGCGTCGAGCTTCAGCCTGGCGGTCACGGTTCGGCCCCCCTGAGAAGGAGTCTCCGGCGACGGGCTCGCTCGGGTTTGACAAGGCCCGAGGCTCCCGACATAGTCCCGGCCCCCCGAGCCTGACGGACATGGTTTCTTCCACTCGACAATCCGAACGCCGCCGCACGATTCGAAGCGGGAACGCGGGCCGCTCGCGCAAGAGCTCCGAGTCGCGCGCGAGCACGCCGAAGTTCCCCATCCACCCCGCTGGCTACGACGCCGCCGCGCCGGACGCGAAACGTTCGCGCGAAGCCGCGAAGAAGTCCTGAGAGAGCCATGGCCAATCATCCTTCTGCAGAGAAACGTAACCGCCAGCGCGTCCGCCGCACCGAGCAGAAGCGCTCCCAGCGCAGCTCCGTTCGCACGACCGTGAAGCAAGCGCGCGAAGCCCTCCGCAGCGGCGCGAAGACCGCCGCGGAGCTCGTTCTCGCCGCCGAACGCGCCCTCGCCCGCGCCGCGCGCAAGGGCGTCGTCACGAAGAAGTCGTCGTCGCGCATCACGTCGCGGCTCGCGTCCGCTGCCGCGAAGCTCGCCCCCAAAGCCGCCGCGAAGCGCTGAGCGCGCCCTCGGGCGCCCTCGCATTCGACGAAACGTGCGCTCTCACGAGCGCTACGGGCTCGTCTGCTAAGCTCGGGTGCGAGCGGCACACGCGCGCCGCTCGCCCATGCAGAGTACCGGCCCGAAGAGCGACGACATCGACGCGCTGGTCGGCAGCGTGGTCGCCGGAAAGTACCGCATCGACCGCGTGCTCGGGCGAGGCGGCATGGGAGCCGTGTTTTCGGCCACGAACGCGACCATCGGGAAGCGCGTCGCGCTGAAGTTTTTGACGCGCGAAGCCGCGCGCGACAAGAGCGCGACCGCTCGCTTTCAACGCGAGGCCGAAGCGGCGGGCGTCATCGAGAGCGAGCACATCGTGCACGTCTTCGACTCCGGCACGACGGAAGAGGGTCTGCCCTTTCTGGTGATGGAGCTGCTCGCGGGTGAGGATCTCAGAAGCCGCCTCCAGCGCGACGGCGTGCTGCCCGTCCCCGAAGCCGTCGAAATCGCGACTCAGATCTTGCGCGGCCTCGTGCGGGCGCACGCCGCGGGGATCATTCACCGTGATCTCAAACCCGACAACGTCTTCTTGTGCCGACGCGACGACGGCTCGACGCTCGCGAAGATCGTCGACTTCGGCATCTCGAAGCTTTCGCACGGCCGCGCGGCGAAGACGCTCACGCGGCGCGGCACCGTGCTCGGCACCGCGTATTACATGGCTCCGGAGCAAGCTCAGGCCGCCGACGGCGTCGATCACCGCGCCGATCTCTACGGAGTCGGAACGATCCTGTTCGAGATGCTGGCGGGGCGGCCGCCGCACGTCGCGCCGACGCACGAAGCCGTGCTCGTCGCCATCTGCACGAAAGACGCCCCCGACGTTCGCACGCTGCGCCCCGAAACACCGCCCGAGCTCGCGCGCGTCGTCGGGCGCGCGCTCGCCCGGGAGCGCGCCGAGCGCATCCCCACGGCCCAGGACTTCCTCGAAGCGCTCGGCGGCGCTCGCGTCTCGCCCGACGGCGTCCGGGGCGCCAGCTCCGGACCCGCTGCACCGGCTCCTCGCGCGACGAGCACGACCGAGCGTTTACGACTCGGCTCGCGCCGCACGGCCGTGGCGGCGGTGCTCGCAGCGCTGCTCGGCTTCACGCTGACGGCGGTGCTCGTCGCGAGAAGCCGAACGAGCGAAGCTCCACGCTCCTCGCCCCGAGCGAGCAGCGCGCCCGCCGAAACTTCGGCGACGCCCCCGCCCACACCCGCCGTCGAAGTCGTGCCGCTCGCGGAGCCGCTGCCCGCCGCGCCCTCGGCGAAAAGCGCGCCGAAGCCGCTCGCCGCAGCGGAGCCGCGCGCGACGGAGCGTCCCAAGGAACCGCGAGTGAAGAAACCGAGCGAAGCCCCGAAGCCGGCAGCGAGCGGCGGCGTCGGAAAAACGCTGACGCTGAGCACGCGCGAGCCTTAGGCTTCGTTCGGCTGTTTTCGGTGGCGAGACGCTCTCCGCGTCGTCGGCATCTGATAGAACCGGTCCCATGCGCTTTCGCGCCGTGCTCGCGGGCTCGCTCGTCGCGAGCGCTTCGCTCCTGTGGCCGCTCGGCGCCGGGGCCGAGCCGCTGCGCGAGGAGGCGCCGATCGACCCCAGGACGGCCGAAGCCCGCGCTCACTTCAAGAGCGGAACGAAGCTCTACCAAGACGGAAACTACGCGGGCGCCCTCGCCGAATTCGAAGCCGCATACGAGAGCAAGCCGGGTCCCGGGTCGTTACAGAACGTCGCGCTCTGCCAGAAAGCG
>DASUTR010000657.1:0-6490 GCA_036374535.1 Polyangiaceae bacterium | reverse complement strand
GAGATCCCGCCCGCGCCCTTCGGCGAGCGCGCTCACGACGACGACGTTCACGACATCGACGCGGGGCGCGGAACGCCAGAGCTCGATCGCTCGAATACTGCCGAACAGGAACGCGAGTCCCACGGCCCAGGTCGACACGCTCATCTCGACGAGAGTCCCACGAGACGCGCGGCCAAGCGCCGTTGGTGCGCACAGGTACGACATGGTCGCCCACAAAAAAAGGGCTTCCGTTGCGTAACGCGTCGCGTCAGGGCCTGAAGAAATGTGGCGGTGAGCCGTTCGGAAGGCGAACCTACTCTTCGATCAGATGCGAGGATTCATGTCCATGACTCGTCTACTTCTCGGTTGTGTCGTTTGCAGCATCGCCGCCTTCGGCTGTTCGTCGGACACGGGGGAAGAGGGTCATGGCGTCGAAGGAAGCGGAGGGACGAGCTCGGGGACGTCGGGCAACGGCGGTTCGACGACGGGCGGTTCGGCCGCGACGGGCACCGGCGGCATCATCGTGGGTATCGGCGGCGGCGGAACCAGTGGCTCGAGCACCGGGGGAAGCGCCGCGACGGGGAACGGCACTGCCGAACTGTGCGACGGCGTAGACAACGATGCGAACGGCGTCATCGACGACGTGGATGCCGGCGGCGACGGCGTCTGCGACTGCCTCAACATCGGCACGCTGGGCCACATTGGACCCTGGAGCAGCGGCGGTAACATCTTCGCGACCTGGCTCAACGCGCGCACCCCGCGCGGCGCCGTCGAGCTCGCGGACCAGGTTCTCACGCCGGAGCTCCTCGCGCCGCTGAACGTCATCGTGTCGCTTCACGTGCACACCGAAGCCGTTTCGAGCGGCTCCGTCACGGCGCCCGCGCACCATGCGTTCGACGACTCGGAAGTCGCCGCGTTCTCCGCGTGGGTGCGAGGGGGCGGCGGCGTGATGACGACCATCGGCTACTCCCACGACGAATCTGCGGAGGTCGTGAACGTGAATCGCCTGCTCACGTCGATCGGCATGGGGTACAGCACGACGAACCTCGATCTCACGAGCTTCGTCGATACCTGGCTGCCGCATCCGGTTACGGACGGCGTTCGCAACATTTTCACCGACAACGGCGTCGAGGTGAGCGGGACGGGAATGGTCGTCGCTCACGGCGAAGAGAGCCGCGCCGCGCTGGAGGTGCTGCAAGTCGAGGGCGGACGCGCCGTCGTTTGGGGCGACGAGTGGATCACTTACGACAGCGAATGGGAAGACGTCGAAGGCCAACAGGTCGAGCTCTTCTGGCTCAACATCCTGAAGTGGCTGAGCCCGCCCCGCATTTGCCAGGTGCCGATTCCGCCGGACGTGCCGCGCTGAGCTAACGCCGCCGGAGCGATTCGAGCACGAGCCGCATGTCGTCGGGCATGGGCTCCTCGAAACGGAGCTCTTGACCCGACGAGGGGTGCACGAAGCCGAGCTCCCGCGCGTGCAGCATGAGTCGCGGGGCGTCGAGGATCGGCCCGCCGTAGCCCTTCAGGTACAACGTCTCACCGAGCAGCGGGTGGCCCTGCTCGGCGAGGTGAATGCGGATCTGGTGCGTACGCCCGGTTTCGAGGCGGCACTCCACGAGCGTGGCTCCGTCGAGGCGTTCGAGGAAGCCGACGTGCGTGACGGCGTCGCGGCCGAGCGTCGGGTTGTCGGTCGAGCCGCGGCGTCCGTCGCCGCGATCGCGCACGAGGCGCGAGCTCACCGACTGCGCCTCCACGAAGCCGTGCGCGATGGCCACGTAGCGCCGGTGCACGCTGTGCACGCGAAATTGCTGTTTGAGCGCGCGCTTCGCGGCGAGCGTGCGGGCGAACAGGATGAGCCCGCTCGTCTCTTTGTCGAGCCGGTGCACGATGCCGGGCGGCGCGGCGCTCCCGCGACCGAGCGCCTTGAGCGCGCGGTGTACGCGATCGACGAGCGTGTCGGTCTCGGTCTCGTCGTAGGGTACCGTGCTGACGCCCGCCGGCTTTCTGACGACGACGAGCTGAGAATCGACGTGGACGAACGCCTCTTTCGGCAGCGTCTCGCTCGCGGTGGGCCTCCGCGCGCGCATCGAGATCGCGAGCACCGAGCCCTTTCGGACGAAGCGCACGGCGTCACGCGTCACTTCGCCGTCGACCGACACCTTTCCCGTTTCGATCAGCCGGCGGACGGCGTTCCAGCTCGCGCCGGGGTGCAGCGAGCGAAGCACGCGGTCGAGCGGACCGTCCGCGGGCGCGGGCTCGCTGCGATCGACGAACGGCGGCGCCTCAGCGCCTTTTGGCACGCGTTGCGCTCCAGCGCGGATGGACGTGGACCTTCAAAATGTCGCGATAGAGCCCGAGGTGCGCGCAGTGATCGAGCTCGGAGCCGCCCGCGTAGCCGCGCACGTGAAAGCCGCCCTTGTCGAAGCGATCGAGCAGATCGAGACCCATGGGGTCTCCTTTACGCGCCTTGG
This sequence comes from Polyangiaceae bacterium, assembly GCA_036374535.1. Lineage (GTDB taxonomy): Bacteria > Myxococcota_A > Polyangia > Polyangiales > Polyangiaceae > PMG-095. The sequence goes on along the minus strand of DASUTR010000657.1, from coordinate 4,040 downwards.
CGCGCTGGGGCCGGCCGCCGAGCGCGTCGATGAGGAAGTTCGCGGTTTCCGTGGTCGACGCGTAACCGGGCGGAATGATCGACGAATGGCTCACGATCATCAGCGCCTTGTCGGAAGCCGCTTTCTTGGCGAAGCGCACGAACGGCTCGAGCTGCGCTTCGTTGAGGCCGTCGCCGTAGTAGCCGGCGTGCATGCCGTCGAGGAGCACGACCGTGTCGATTCGGTCGCGCCACGCGGGCTGGCGCAGGATCTCCTGCACGGCGCCGTACCCGGCGCTCCAGGCGCTGAGCCCGATGCGGCGCGCTTTCGCTTTGCGCACCTCGGTGGAGAGCGCTTGCTCCACGTTCTTCACGAAGCGCTCGAACCCGCCCGGATCCTTGTACGTGGTTTCGTAGGGTCCGGAGCCGATGCCGAGAGTCTGCGCGACGAACACCGGCCTCGTCATCGACTGCACCCACTCTTTGCGCGCGGGCTCGTGACCGTGGAAGTGAAACATCACGTCGAACTCGCCGCTCGCGCTGAGCGGACTCGCGCGCGGAACCAGCATCTGAGCGTTGCCGGGAATGCGCTTCCAGGCCTGGTAGCGACCGAAGCCGGGATCGGGCGTGTCGCACGGATTCACGCCGCGCTCGGCCGAGGTTTTTCTGGTTTGCGTCTCGGGCGACGGCTTCTTCAGGTACCAGACCTTGGCATTCGCAGGCGCCTGCGCCGACAGCGTGGAGGGAGCTCCGACGAGCGCCAACACTCCGAGGCTTCGGGCGAACCAGGCTCTCACGCTTCGGGCCATCGCTCGTGATGTTGCGCCGATCGCCCGCCGTCGCAAGTTTCAGGGTTCTCCCAGCGGCTCTTGCTGCGTGGCACAGTGCAACGTGCCGAGACCGAGCACGAAATCGCGCGCGTGAATGCCCACCACCTCCCGCTCGGGAAAGAGCTCGGCGAGGATCCCGAGCGCATGGCGGTCCGCGGGGTCGTCGAAGGTGGGCACGATGACGGAGCTCGTGCCGATGTAGAAGTTCGCGTAGCTCGCCGGCAAACGAAACCCGTCGAACGCGACGGGCTCCGGCATGGGCAGCGGGATCACGTCGATGGCGCGGCCCCGAGCGTCACGCGCGCCCTCGAGGCGCTCGCGAGCTTCGGCGAGGATCCGATAATTCGGGTCCTGAGCGTTCTTTTCCTGCGAGAGCGCGACGCGCCCGGGCGCAACGAAGCGGGCGAAATCGTCGATGTGACCGCCCGTGTCGTCGCCGACGATGCCGCGTCCGAGCCACAGCACCTTCTCGGCACCCAGGTAATCGCGAAGGATCTGCTCGGTGAGCGCGCGTCCGAGCTCGGGGTTTCGCGCCGTCTTCCCGTCGAGCAGGCACTCTTCGGTCGCGAGCAGCGTGCCCTGCCCATCGACGTCGACCGCGCCGCCTTCGAGCACGACGTGCCGCTCCTTCTTGCCGAGCGTGACGATCGGCTCGAACACGGGTGCCTCGAGCCACTCGGCGACCTTCTGGCCGGCGCGGCGATCGTGGCGGTGGTTGTCGTAGCGCTTCCAACCGTCGAACCGGAACGACACCGCGCCGAGCCGGCGCTTTTCTTTCTCGCCCTTCTTCGAGCCCACGGCGCGCGTCACGAAGATCGGCAAGAAATCGCGCGTCCAGGAACGATCGGTGCGGGCCTTCAAGAAGTCGACGCGAGTGAGGTCGACGCCCGACACGCTGAGCGTGCGGCGCGCGCGCTCGAGATCGTCCGCGCGAACGACGATGCGCACGCGCTCGCCGCGCGAAAGGACGCGCGCCATCTCCGCCGTCACCCAGGGGATGGCGCGGAATTTCCCGGGCCAATCGCTCTTTTCGTGCGGCCAGGCGAGCCACGTCGCCGTATGCGGTTCCCATTCCGCGGGCATGCTGAAGCCACGCGCGTAGGGCGTCGGATCCGATTTGTCTTTCTTAGCCATCGAGAAGCCGCGAGCCGATGCCGCCGTAGGCGTCGATGCGTCGATCGCGCAAGAAGGGCCAGTTCTGCCGGACTTCCTCCACGCGCCCGAGATCGCACTCGACGACGAGCACTTCCTCACCCTCGCCCGCTTCGGCGAGCACGACGCCGAACGGATCGGCGACGAACGAGTGACCCCAAAATTCGAGCCCGCCGTCCTTCGGACCTTCGTGTCCGACCCGATTGACGGCCACGACGAAGACTCCGTTCGCGATGGCGTGCGCGCGCTGGATGGTCTGCCACGCCGAGAGCTGCGCGGCGCCGTACTTCGCTTTTTCGCTCGGGTGCCAGCCGATGGCCGTCGGGTACACGAGAATCTCCGCGCCGCGGAGCGCCGTCAGCCGCGCCGCTTCGGGGTACCACTGGTCCCAACAAATCAGCGGCCCTACCGTCGACTCCGGCGTCTTCACGGCGACGAAACCGAGGTCGCCCGGGGTAAAGTAGAACTTCTCGTAGAAGAGCGGGTCGTCCGGAATGTGCATCTTCCGGTACATGCCGAGCGTGGCTCCGTCCGGACCGATGACGACGAGGCTGTTGTGGTAAACGCCCGCCGCGCGCCGTTCGAACAACGGGACCACGATGGAGACCGACGCCTCCTTCGCGACCTTCGTCATCGCGTCGGTCGTGGGCCCGGGAATCGACTCGGCGAGCTCGAAGCGGGCGTGGTCTTCGGTCTGACAGAAGTACTCGGAGGCGAAAAGCTCCTGCAGGCACACGAGCTTCGCGCCGCGCTTGGCGGCCTCGCGCACGCGCTCGGCCGTCTTCTGGACCGTTTCGGCCTTGTCCTTACCGACCGTCGTCTGCACGAGGCCGACGCTCAGGACCCGCGATTTCATGGGCGCGGAAGCTACCGCGAGGATCGACGCGGGTCTAGGAGGGCGGACTTGGTAGACTCCGAGCTCCTTGACCCCGCCTTCCCCGCCCCCGGCTTCCACCCTCGACGTTTCCGTCATCATTCCGGTTTACAACGAGGAGGAAAGCCTCGGCCCGCTCATCGACGAGCTTCATGCCGCGCTCGGACCGACGGGCAAAAACTACGAGATCGTCCTCGTCGACGACGGCTCGAGCGACGGAACCTGGGCGTTCCTCGAAAAGCGCGCCCAAACCGACGAAGCGCTGCACCTGCTGCGGTTCCGCCGGAATTTCGGCCAGACCGCGGCCATGCAAGCCGGGCTCGACGTTGCGCGCGGGCGCGCCGTCGTCACCATCGACGCCGACCTCCAGAACGATCCGGCCGACATCCCCATGATGCTCGCGAAGCTCGACGAAGGTTACGATCTCGTGGCGGGCTGGCGGAAAAGCCGCAAAGACGCGTTCTTGAACCGTAAGCTGCCCTCGCTCGTCGCGAACCGCATCATCTCGTTGACGACCAAGGTCAAGCTCCACGACTACGGCTGCACCTTGAAGGTGATGACGCACGACGTCGCCAAGGAGCTCCGGCTGTACGGCGAGATGCACCGCTTCATCCCCGCCGTCGCGAGCCTGTTCGGCGCGCGCATCGTCGAGCTGCCGGTCAATCACCGCGCCCGGCAGTTCGGCACGTCGAAGTACGGCATCGGACGTACGCTGCGGGTCGTCCTCGATCTCATCACGGTGCGTTTCATCCAGTCCTACCTCGGCCGGCCGATGCAGGTTTTCGGCCTCGCGGGGCTCGGCTGCCTGTCGCTCGGGTTCGTTACTTGCGGCTGGCTCGCGGTCGAGAAGATCGCCTTCGGAGAGCGCCTCGCCGATCGCCCGCTGCTCCTGCTCGGCGTGCTGCTCATCGTCGTCGGGCTCCAGCTGCTCTCGCTCGGGCTCGTCGCCGACGTCGTGAGCCGCACGTACTTCGAATCTCAGGGCAAACGCCCGTACAACGTACGCACGCAGCGCACCGGCCACGGCAGCGCCGGGATGCTTCCGGCGCCTCAGCACGAGCTCGGCACGCGTCCCACCGAGCTTCCGCCGGTACGACATCCGTTCGCGCGCTAGAGGTCAGCGCGCCGGTCGGCTCGAAAAGTCCCGCAGCAGGTCGGGCAAGAACGTCTCCATTCCGCGCGCCGGCGCATTGCCCGTCGGCCACA
>DASUTR010000656.1:0-8318 GCA_036374535.1 Polyangiaceae bacterium | reverse complement strand
CGTCAACGGCGACGTGCTCGCGAGCTACGACGCTCGGGCCGCACTCGAGGCGACGCCTGCCGACGGGGTTTGCTTGGTGCTCGCGCCGCGCTCGGCCGGCGCGGGCAACGTCGGCATCGGGGCGGACGGCAGCGTCGTGCGTTTGCGCGGGGAACGGTTCGGCGAGGAAATGGGAAGCGGCGATTACCTCTGCGCCATGGGCCTCGGCGAAGGGGCGCTCGACGTGCTGCCGGAGAACGGCTGCCTCATCGGCGACCTCACGCTGCCGCTGCTCCGGCGGGGTGCTCCCGTGAAAACGATGCTCGGCGCTCCGAATTGGTCGGCGCCGGGAGACTCCATCGCGGACTACCTCGACACGAACCTCGCCTGGCTCGTGCGACGCGGCGGCGAGGCGGGAGAGTCCTGGGTCGGGCCGGACGCCCACGTCTCCGGCGACGTGGAGCTCCTTTCGAGCATCGTCGGCGCCGGCGCCGACGTGCGCGGCGAGGGACGCCTCGAACGTGTCGTGGTCTGGCCGGGCGCGCAGGCGTTCGCTCCGCTGCGAGACGCCGTGGTCACCCGCTCGGGACTGGTCGTACCGCGCGAGCCGGCGTAGCTCTCCGGGGCCCATGCCCCGTCCCGCCTTCGACGCCCCCGCCGACGCGCTGGCCGTGGCTCGCGCTCTCGCCGGTCACGAAGCGCCGGCGCTCGTCTGGACGAACGGCGGCAGGACCGCCTACGTCGCGTGCGATCCGGTGGCCGAGTCGCGTGAGCTCGACCCGGAGCCCGGCCTCGTGCTGCGCGAACGCCCGGGCGCGGAATTTCCGCGCTGGTTCGGCCTGGTTCCGTACGAAGCTCGACGAACACTCGAGCGGCGAGCGGCGGACGCTCGGCCCGCGCCGTCGCTCGAGCTTCCGCTCTGGCGGCGCTACGACGCCGTCGTCGAGATCACGAACGAAGTCCGCGTGCTCGGCGTGAGCTCGCAAGCAATGGCCGAGCTCGAGTCGAAGCTCGCTCGCGGGCTTCGGTCGCCCCTCGCCGCGCGCCGTGCTCGGCTGTCGCTGCGGGCGCCCGTGGAGCCGGGGTCCGAGCATGCCGCGCGCATCGAACGCGCGCTCGAGCTCATCGCTCGCGGCGAGGTGTACGAGGTGAATCTCGCGCGCTCGTTCGACCTCGACGTCGAAGGCTCGCTGTTCGACCTCTTCGAGGTGTTGACGGCCGCCGGGCGGCCGCCCCACAGCGCCGTGTTCGCTTGGCCCGAGCTCGGCGTCGTCGCGGCTTCTCCCGAGCTCTGCCTGTCGCTCGATACCCGGGGAATCGCCCGCACGAAGCCCATCAAAGGCACGCGCCCCCGCGACGGTGAGAACGAGCGCGACCGCGCGCTCGCCGAAGAGCTCGACCGCGATCCGAAGGAGCGCGCCGAGCTCGCCATGGTGATCGACGTCGAGCGGAGCGATCTCGGCCGCGTTGCGCGCGCCGGCAGCGTGCGCCTCGCCGAAGCCCCCCACGTCGAGAGCCACCCGACCGTGCACCACCGCGTCGCGACGGTCGAAGCGCACCTCCGGCCCGAGGTGTCGCGGAGAGAGCTTTTCGAAGCGATGCTGCCGAGCGGAAGCGTGACGGGCGCGCCGAAGATCCGCGCGATGGAGGTCATCGCCGAGCTCGAGCGGGTGCGACGTGGCCTGTACACGGGAGCCTTCGGGGTGCTTTGCCAGGACGGCAGCCTCGAGCTCGGCATGGCCATCCGCGTCTTGACGGTGTCCGGCGGGTCGGCCCGGTACTACTCGGGCGGCGGCATCGTCGCCGACAGCGAGCCGGCCCGCGAGGTCGAGGAAACGCTGTGGAAGGCCGCCGCCATTCTCGGCGCGGCCGGTGAGGGAGCCGAAAACTGGGCCTGAAGGACCGAACCGCCGTAGTTCCAGACGCATCTTGGACTCGGTCAACGTCCGCAATCTCGACGACATCCAGGAAGAAGAGCGTGGTTCGCGCGGAACGCGGCTGCTCTCGCTGCTCCTGGCCTCGCTCGCCGGCGCCGCCATCGTAACGGCGGCCGTCGTCGTTTCGAAGAAGGGCGACGCGCGCGTCAAGGACACGCGCGACCCGCTCGCCGATCTCGTCGCGCAGGCGAAGGGCACGGGCCCGAGCTCCGACAAGCTCGACACGCGCGACGTTTCGTTCCCGGGCATCCTGAGCGATCAGGAGAAGCCCACGACGGCGCTCGCCGCCGTGAAAGACGAGCGCGGCCGCCTCGTTCCCCAAGGAACGACCCCCGCCGAGCCGACGGCGCCGCCGCCCGCGACCGATCGGCTGCCCGTCGTGCCGCTTCCCGTCGGCGACCTTCTGAGCGCGACGCCCGTCACGATGGCGCCGAAGGACGGCCTCACGGCGATGGCCGCCGACGCGTCGAAAATTCCCGGCGGTGGCGAGCTCGCGCCGGCCGGAATGGACGGCGGTTTCCAACTCCAGGTGGCGAGCTTCAAGGAGCAGTCCGACGCCGAGCGCCTCGTCGAGGATTTGCGACGCCGGGGGCACCGCGCCTATCGGTTCGCGGCGCAGGTTCCGGAAAAGGGGCTCTGGCACCGCGTTCGGATCGGCCCTTTCAAGACCAAGTTCGAAGCGACGAAGTACAAGAGCGACTTCGAACGCACCGAGCGCGTGTCGCCCTTCGTCGTCGATCCCGACAAGGTGAAGCAAGCGGAAGACATCCGCGCGATGCGCCTCGCCGCGCGAGAAAAGAAAGACAAGAAGAAGCAGCGCGTGACGATCGAAGGGGAGTAGGTCCTCCCCGCGAATCGCGCGTCAGCGCGACTTCTCTTTGCGTCCGAGCTGCTGCTGAACGATCTGCGTGACGGCGCCGCTCACGTTCTTGCTCTTGCTCATGATCTTGAGATCGCTCTCGCGAAGATGGGGCACGAGGCGAGTCGCGAACGTGAACGGCGTGCGCGGATTCGAGACCAGGTTCAACTTCACCTGGTAGCTGCGGACGAGATCGCGGTTCATCGCGATGATGCGCAAGACCTCGTCGGACATGGCGCGGCTCGCGGTGATGCGAACGGCCTCGTTCTCGGTGAGGCTCGGGCTCTTCGCGGCGGCGGCTTGCACGAGCCGATTCGGGTCCCGCACGAGAATGAGACGCTCGGCCGCCGTGCCGAGCATGGCGCGGCGGATCTTCTGAGTGACGGTGAGCTCGGCGATCTGCGCGTGGAGCGGCAGGAACTTCTCGCGCACCTTCTCTTCGCCTTCTTCGTCGATCTCGTGGGTGTCCTCGGCTTCGACGGCGATGTCGGCCGCCTGGGCCACTTCTTCCGTCTTCTGGAAAAGAATGTCGTCGAACGTCGGCTCTTCGGACGGTTCGGCGATGAGCTCGTTCTTGATGGCCGCCGCCGCTTCCTTGAACGCGGGGATCGAAAGCTCGATGCCGTTCCGGACGGCGAGCTCGACGAGCCGATCGGCCGTAGACATCCGAACGGCCTTGTTCATGTAGAGCTTTTCGATGACCGAAGGGTGCTTCAGCATCAGCTCCTCGTTCGTCGCGATGATCTCGCCCGAGCGTTCGTCGGCGGCGAGCGCGAGGCGCTCGAGCGCGGCGGCGGTGGTTCGGGGCATGCCGAGCAGGCCGAGCACGACGTCGGGATTGCGCGGCTGAGACTCCGCGAGCTGCTCGGTGACGAGGCCGGGGAGGTCGGCCGAGAGCGCGCCGGCGAGCACGGGCCCGGGCAGCTTCGAGAGCGTCGTTCGCGCCGTCTCGGCAATCGTCGGATCCGTGTTGGTGCAAAGCACGGCGACGACGGTGACGATGTCTCCGGGTTTCAGCCCCGGTAGAACACCGCGCGCGGCCATCGTGCGGAGCGGCGCGGGCGCATCCGGCGCGAGCGCCTTCTGCGCAGGAATGGGAAGGAGACTGAGATCGACGTCCACGGTTGCCGAGACGCGCGACCGGGAGCGCGCGCATCACCAAAGGCGCGTTCTCGCGGGTCGGACGGGGGCCGGATCGTAGCCGACGAGCGCGCGCCGATCGAGATCCGAATGCGCGCGAGCTACCGAAAACGCCGGACCCTTCGTGCTAGGATCGGCCCCTTCGGTCCAGGGTCAGCGAGGAGCAACGGATGGGTATCGTCGATTTCGTGAAGGGCGGCGTGCAGCGCATGATGATCGCTCGCGCCGACGAGCACAAAGACAAGATCGTCTTCAAGCACCCCGATCAGACGTTCCCGTTCTGGAGTCAGCTCACGGTCGACGCCGACGAATGCGCGGTGTTCTTCCGCGACGGAAACCCGGTCGCGACGCTGACGCCGGGGCGCCATACGCTCCAGACCCAAAACTACCCGTTTCTCAACGCCCTCGTCGACAAGTTCACGGGCGGCAACCTCTTCATCAGCGAGATCTTCTTCGTCCTCACGCGGCCCGTCTTCAATCAGGGCTTCGGAGACACCATCGGCTCCATGCGCGATCCCGAGCTCGAGATCCGCGTGACGCCGCGCGCGTTCGGTACGTTCTCGTACCGCGTCGTCGACCCGGTGCGATTTCTCGTTTGGTTTCGCGGGCAATCGTCGGGCGACACGAACGATTCGCAGCGCTGGATCCAGGACATGTTGTTCATGGGCCTCCGAGCGACGCTCACCGGTATGCTCAAAGCGGGCGAGCTCAGCCTGCTCGACCTCGGGACGTGCGGGCCCGAAGTCGCGCGCGCCATGGTGCGCTCGTGTCCGGATCTCCAGAACATCGGCGTTCAGGTGCTGGAGGTCGCGAAGCTCAACGTCAATCTCTCCGAGGACGATCAGCGGCGCATCGACGAGATGCAGGATCAAATCGTTCAGGCCAACGTCGACGCGAAGGCGGCGCAGCGCAGAATCAAGCAGGCCGAGGCCGAGGCGGCGCAGCGCCAGTACCAGCTCGACCAGGATTTCCAGAACCGCGCCCGCTACATGAACCAGCTCGACATGAGTCGCTACCAACAGCTCGCGGCCGCCGAAGCGACCATGGGTCTCGGCCAGGGCCTCGCGCAGGGCGGTGAGGGGGCCGCGGCCGGAGCTGCCGGAGCGGCCGTCGTCGGCGGGCTCGGGCTCGGCGCGGGGATGATGGCCGGCGCTCGGATGCCGTTCCCAGGCGGCTACCCGCCGCCCATGGGCGGCTACCCTCCTCCCGGCTATCCGCCCGGCTACTTGCCTCCGGGGTATCCCCCGATGGGCTACCCGCCACCGGGCTTTCCGCCCCCGACGCAGGGCGCCTGGGTGCCTCCCGGGCCGCCTCCGCCCACCCAGCCGGGCTCGGCCGGCGCGTCCGGCGGGGGACCCGCCGTGGCCGCGCCAGGGGCGCGCTGTACGGCCTGCGGTTCGAACAACCCCACCATGGCGAAGTTCTGCGCCGAGTGCGGTCGCCCGCTCTCCGCTTGACAGGATGACCGCCTCTAACAACGCTTCGGTTTGGGCCGAGGGATTTTTCAGCTAACTCCAGCGCTCCCGCAACGTGGCGAAACGGCAGCTCCTTCTCGTCGATCCCGATCCGCAGAGCCTGCGTGTGCTCGAGGTGAGCCTCAAGAAGGCCGGCTTCAGCGTCACGACGGCGAGTGACGGCGCCGACGCGCTCGCCAAGCTCGAGCTCTCCGCGCCCGACCTCATCTTGAGCGACACGCGTCTTCCGCGTCTCGACGGCTACGAGCTCGTCCGGCGCATGAAGGATCGCGGCGAGTACGCGGCGATTCCCATCGTGTTCCTCACGGGTCAGCGCTCCATCGAGGACAAGATTCGCGGCCTCGAGCTCGGGGTCGAGGATTACCTCACGAAGCCCATCCTCGTGCGCGAGCTCATCGCGCGCGTGAACCTTTTGCTCGCGAGACGCACTCACGACTCGATGGCCACGAGCGTGCCCGTCAGCCGGCGCACCCGCTTCTCGGGCTCGCTCGAGGACATGGGCGTCGTGGACCTCCTGCAGACCTTCGAGGTGAGTCGCAAGAGCGGCGTCGCGCGCATTTGGGACGGTCGTCGGGAGGCGCTCATCTACTTCCGCGACGGCAAGGTCGTCGACGCCGAGCTCGGCAAGCTCCGCGGCGAGGAAGCCGTGTACCGTTCCCTCATCACGAGCCAGGGCGAGTTCGAAGTCGAGCTCTGCTCGATTCCGAACGAAGACATCATTCCCACCTCGACGCAGGGCTTGCTCATGGAGGGCATGCGAAGGCTCGACGAGTGGGGCAGGGTGCTCGAGCAGCTCCCCCCGCTCGAAACGGTGTTCGACGTCGACCACGAGCAGCTCGTCGAGCGTTTGAACGAAGTGCCCGACGAGCTCAACGCGATCCTCCGCTTGTTCGACGGACGCCGCAGCCTGCTCGACGTCGTGGACGAGTCGCCGTTCGAGGACCTCTCCACGCTTTCGACCATCTCGAAGCTCTTTTTCGAGGGGCTCCTCGTCGTCACGAAGAAGAAGGCCGACGAGGAGGTCGTTCCCGTCTCCGAGCACGAGGGCAGCGTCCGACCGTCGTACCGCCCGAGCTTCGCCGCCGGCGAAGAGGTCATACCGGACTCGACGCTCAAACAGCCGAGCGACGCTCCCGTCAAGCCGCCGACGGACGCCCCGGCGTGGCGTCCGTCCGCGCCACCCATCGAGCCCTTCGCGCTGAGCGAAGCCGTAGCGACCAGAATCATTCCCGGGCTCGGCGCGAAAGAGCCCGATGAAAACGGGGGTGAGGAGCGCACGTCGCGCCCCCTCGTCGTGATGCCGTCGCTCCACGCAGACGCGGTGGCGTCCGGCGAGGATCCGCGCGCCCGTTCGCGCACACAACTCGGGCTGGGATCCGAAGCGACGGTCGCTTCGGCTTCCGGGGGGGAAGCCCATGAGACGGTGCCGGCTCGCGAAGAGCCGCGGCCGTCGTTCGAACACGTGAGTACGACGCGAGAAACTCCGATGGCCCGTGGTGGGGAACCGGAGCGCGGTGCGGAAGCAAAGGTGATTCCGTTCCGCGCGTCGCGAAGAGAGGACGAGCCCTTGAGAAGAGACGACGAATCCGTGACCGACGTGCCGGCCGAGCCGGCTCCGCTTCCGCTCGCCGATCTGGGGCGCGACGAGAAGACGGTTCGCGAACCGCTTGCTGCGCAAAAATTCATTCAGAGCGAGCCCGGGGGTGCTCCGCTCGTCGGGGGAACGACGACCGGCTACGTCACGCCGCCGGCCTTTCCAGCCCTGCCGCATCCGGAGACCGGACCCGGCGGAACGCAGCGACTCGGCGCGCACACGCCGGGTCATGCGGCTTCCTCGAGCGACGTGACCTCGACGCTTTCGTCCGCCTCCGTCCCGAGCGAGGTCCTGCCCAAATCAGCCGAGCCTTCGCACGAGGAGCCGCCGTCGAGTCGCGGCAGGGCCGAGAAGGGCTCGCGCTCCGGCGATTCGTCCTCGGGGCGTTCGTCGGAGGATCTGTTTTTCCGCGCGGGCGACGAGGGCCTCTACGAGGGAGGGCATGCCGAAGATCGTCCCCACAAGTTACTTGCCGATTCCGACGCCGACGACGTCGTCGCGCCGCGCGTCGTGCGCACGCCCGAGCAGGAAGCTCGCCGCGCGGAGCTCACGAAGTACGTCGTCATGGCGATGGGGTTCATCGCGGCCATCGCCGTCTTCGGCATCGTGCTGAAGAAGGTCGCGCCGCCGCCCGCTCCGAGCGAGTCGCCGCCGCCGGCGGCGAGCCCCGAGGCTCCGCAGGCACCGGCCGTGCAGGCCCCGGCGCCATTGCCCGAGCCCGTGGTTCCGCCGCCTCCTGCCACCGTGCAGCCCGAGCCCGTCCCGCCCCCTGTCGCGGCGCCGGCTCCCGATGCTCCGAGGGCGGAACCTCCACCGCCGGTCCCGGCGGCACCGAAGCCGGAAGCGCCCAAAGCCGAAGCGCCGAAGGCGGAGCCTTCGAAGCCGCCGGCTCCCAAACCCGAGGCAGCCGCGCCGAAGCCGGCGCCGAGACCCGCAGCTCCGAAGCCGGCCGCGCCGAAGCCCGAACCCGTTCCCACTCCCGCGCCCGATTCTCCCCCGGTGGCGCCCCCGACGGCGGCGTTCCCCGACTAGTTGCCGAGCTTCGCCGTGGCGCCGACGGCGGGGTCTGCGGCCGGGACGTTCTCGTTCGCTTCGCTCACGCGTCGCACGCCCGCGGCGCGGCGAAACGGGGGGGCGAGGCGCGCTCGCGGTGCCGCGGCCGGCTCTTCGCCGCGCGCTGCGACGCCGGGTGCCGCTTCCGCTTCGAGGCTGCCCACCGTGGCGGAAGCGGCGAGCCGCGCCGGAGCGACGCCCGGCGAGGCGCACGACACGGTGGAGACGACGGTGAGCACGAGAGCGGCGCGCAGCATGGCGATAGCGACACTAGCGAAGCG
>DASUTR010000655.1:0-4675 GCA_036374535.1 Polyangiaceae bacterium | reverse complement strand
GGGTTTCATCTGCTCGAGCGGTCCCATGAACATCTCGTAGACACGCAGGCTGTCCGCTCCGAACTCTTCGACGACGCCGTCCGGATTGACGACGTTGCCGCGCGACTTGCTCATTTTCTCGGCGACCGGCACGAGCATGCGGCCGAGCTTCTTGTGGACGAACTGATCCGTCCGCGGCGCGAGCTTCCACGCCGCTGCCTTGCCTTCCCCCACGTACTTTTCGACGCTTTCGGGCGTCGCCGGGGTCACGTCGGGATCGTCGAGCAAGAACGTCTTGCCGTCGTCGCCCGGTTCGTCGTCCGCAAAATGCAGGACCATCCCCAGGATCGGGCCCTGGTGCACGAGCTTCGAGAACGGCTCGGGGTGCTTCACGACGCCGACGTCGAAGAGCACCTTGTGCCAGAAGCGCGCGTAGAGCAGGTGGAGCACGGCGTGCTCGGAGCCGCCGACGTAGAGATCGACCGGCATCCAATCGTCGTAGGCCTTCTCCGAAAAGATGCGCTCTTTGTTCCTCGGATCGAGGTAGCGGAGGTAATACCAGCACGAGCCCGCCCACTGCGGCATGGTGTTGGTCTCGCGCGCGAACCAGCGCCCGTCCTTCTGGAAGAAGCGCCAGTCCTTCGCGCGCGCGAGCGGGCCCGCGGGATCGCCCTCCGGGCGGTAGTCCGCGAGCTCGGGAAGACGGACCGGAAGCTCGCTTTCGGCGAGCGGGAGCGGCGAGGAGTAGTCGATCTCCGGGTTTTCGAGGGTGCGCGGGTCGCCCGCGGATTTCACCGGGAAATAGATCGGGATCGGCTCGCCCCAGTAACGCTGGCGACTGAACACCCAGTCGCGAAGCTTGTAGTTCACCTTGCGCCGGCCGATCCCCGCTTGCTCGAGGAAGGCGATGACGTTCTTCTTCATCGTCGCCGTCGGCTGGCCGTCGAATCGTCCCGAGTTCACGGCGATGCCGTCGTCGGTGAATGCGGCGGTGAGGGCGCCCTGCGGCTTGCCGTCACGGCTCACGACCTCGACGACCGGAAGCGCGAAGCGCTGCGCGAACTCGAAGTCGCGCTCGTCGTGCGCCGGCACCGCCATGATCGCGCCGGTGCCGTAGGCGCCGAGCACGTAGTCCGCGGTGTAGATCGGAATGTCCTGGTCGTTCAGCGGGTTTTTCGCGAAGGCGCCCGTGAAAATGCCGGTCTTTTCGCGATTGAGCGCCGTCCGCTCCATGTCGCTCTTCTTCGCGGCGGCCTCGACGTACGCCTGAACCTCCGCGCGCTTTTCCGGCGTCGTCAGTGCGAGTGTCAGCGCGTGATCGGGCGCGATCACCATGTAGGTCGCGCCGAACAGCGTGTCGGGCCGCGTCGTGAATACGGTGAGCTTTTCATCGCGCCCGACGAGGGGAAAATCGACTTCGGCGCCCTCGCTCTTGCCGATCCAGTCGCGCTGCTTCTGCCTCGTCTCCGGCCAGTCGAGCGGCTCGAGATCGTCGGCCAAACGATCGGCGTAGGCCGTGATTCGGAGCTGCCACTGGCGCAGGGGTCGCCGTTCGACGGGAAATCCGCCGACCTCGCTCTTACCGTCGACGACCTCCTCGTTCGCGAGCACCGTACCGAGCGCCTCGCACCAGTTCACTGGAATTTCAGCTTGAAACGCGAGGCCCTTCTCGAACAGCTTGAGGAAGATCCACTGCGTCCAGCGCACGTAATCGGGGTCGGTCGTGTCGATTTCACGCGACCAGTCGTAGGCGAAACCGAGCTGCTTCAGCTGGCGCCGGTAGGTGACGATATTCTCCGCGGTGTTCTTGCGGGGGTGCTCGCCCGTCTTGATCGCGTGCTGCTCGGCGGGCAGGCCGAAGGCGTCCCAGCCCATGGGGTGGAGCACGTCGTAGCCCTGCATCTTGCGCCGGCGCGCGATGATGTCGGTCGCAAGGTAGCCGAGCGGGTGACCGACGTGCAGCCCCGAACCCGATGGGTAAGGAAACATGTCGAGCACGTAAATCTTCGGACGCCCCGGACGGCGCTCGGCGCGGAAGGTCCGCTGCTCTTCCCAATATCGCTGCCACTTCGGCTCGAGCGTCTTGTGGTCGTAAGCCATGCGAGAACCGACGTTTTCCCCCTTTACGTCGCGCCAGGCAAGCCGGTGTCGCGCTCCGGCCCGCGCACGGCCCGGGCTCGTGTGCGGGGGCTTTCAGCCGCTGCGGCCGAGCTTTTTCTCGAGCCGGGCGCGGCGCTTTCGCGTTGCCTCGAACGATTCGCCCGTACCGAGCTCGACGAGCTCGAGGGCGCGTTCGGGTCGTTTCACGAAGTGTTCGTAGAGCTTGGCGAGATCGAGGCGCACCTTCGGGTCCGAAACCTCGGCTGCGAACGCTTCGAAATCGGCGAGGGCCTGCGCGCGATCGCCGCGCGCCCTCGCGATGCTTCCGCGAACCCGGAGTCCCTCGGGTCCCGCGCCGCGCTCGAGCGCGTGGCTCGCGGCTCGCTCCGCGGCGTCGAGCGCTCGGGCACGCTCGAGCGTGCGGGCGACGCCCACGAGATCCCCGGGGTGCAAGAGGTCGAACGGCTCGCCGTAGAGCCCGACGAGCGCCGCCATGCTCGCCACGTCCCACGCGTTGTGCTCGACGACGGCGGCGAGCGCGGATTCGTCCCCCGTGCGCAGGAAATGCGCATAACGCGCGGGAATTTCCCCGCCCTCGATGTCGGGCCCCCGCACGAAGCCGAGCACCTCGCTCTCGAGCGTGACGAGCCGGCAGCGTCCGAGCCGCGCGCGGTGGACGCGCCGCGCGACGTGCAAGAGATCGAGATGCGGCCGAGCCGGCAGTCTCGGGCGGCGCGTCATGACGGCGCGCGCGGCGAGCAGGGGAAGATCGAAGCTTTTCCCGTTGTACGTCACGAGCGCGTCGGCGCGTTCGACGTGCTCGCGAACCCTGTCGATGAGCGCTCCTTCGTCGGCAGGGCTCCGCAGCAGCAGTTGCTCGACCTCGAGCAGCCCGGATTCTCCGAACCAGGCAAGCCCGACGAGAAATGCCCACGTTCCCGAGCCGCCTCCGAGGCCGGTGGTCTCGGTGTCGAGAAAGAGCAGGCGCTCGGTGCGCACGCCGGCAAGCTCGGTGTCGAGCGCGAGCAGCGCGAGGAGCTCGGAGCTCGCGCCGCGCGCCGCGTCGACCGGGATTCGTCCGACGGCGCGAGACGGCGCGAGCGCGACGCTCCGCCGATAGAGCGCCCCGCCCTCGCGCTCCTCGCGGAAGAACGGCAGGAGCCCGCCGCTCGGATCGGCCGGCGCGCGAGGTTCCGGTGCCGGGCGGCCGAGGATCTCCGCCATGCGCTCGCGGAGCGTCGCGAGTACGTCGGCCTGGTCGGCGCGCGGTGGTGCGACGGGCGCTCCCAGGCGATCGAGGCGACGCTTGAGATCCACGCCTAAAACGCCGCCTTCAGCGCGACGACGCGGCCGTCTTGATACGCGGCGACGAGGGAGCCCGGGCGCGAAGGCACGAGCCCGACGAGCGCCCCGCCGGCATCCTCGAAACGCACGTAGTCTCCGCTCGAACGCAGATGCACGACGGCGCCACGCGCGTCCACCGCGAAGAGGGACGAGGCGGCGCAGGCGCTCGGACGCGCGAGCTGGAACGGCGCCGGGACGCGCGAGCTGACGCCACCCGAGTCCGAGAGCCAGCGGATGTCGCTTCCGGTACGCACCACGACGGGCGACGTGCAGAAGACCTCATCGACACCGTCGAGCGACCAGACGACGCCGAGCGTGAGGTCGAGTTCACGGAGCGTCCCCGCGCCGAGCGCGAGGAAACCAGCCTCATGCGCCCAGACATTTTTGAGGGGTCCAGGCAGCGCCCCGCGCCGGAATTTGCCGTAATCGCCGATCAGACCGAGCTCGCCGCCGGGGCTACCGACGAGCACGCCCCCGCGCCCCATCGCCGCGGGGCCAACGGTCATGGTGCGCGCGAGCTTTGCGAAACCGACCACGCCGCCGCGCCGCGAGTATGCGACAGCGGCGCCGGACCCCGTGCGGACCCAAACGCGCTCGTCCGCGTCACGCACGAGCGGCCCGACGGCTCCGCCGCCGATCACGGCCGTCCACGCGAGCGAGCCGTCCGGGCGGATCGCGTAAAGTCGGTGCGACGTGGCGGCGGCGAGCACGAGCCCGTCGGCGAGCACGACGGGACTTCCGGCGACGCGTCCGGCAACCGTGTAGCTGAATCGAAACACACCGTCGGCGCCGAGCGCGTGCACGTAGCCGTCGAGCGTGCCGACGGCGAGGCTGCCGTCGGCGCCCACGCCGGGCGGGCCGGAGAGCGGCGCGCCGGCGTGGAAGGTCCAGAGCGGACGGGGGCCGGTTTTGGACGCGAGCGCCGACCCCGCCGCGAGCCCCGACACCGAGAGGGCGGCCAAAAACGCCGAGAAACGAGCAGGACCCAGGGCCAGCACGCCTCCATTTGAACGGATGTGCAGGGGAGCGCAAGGCTCTCGGCGCCCGGGGCCCTCCCGAGGCACTACGCTAGGCGCCGTGCACGTCTTCGGGCTCACGGGCGGCCTAGCCACGGGCAAGAGTACCGTCGTCGCTCGCCTGAGGGCTCGCGGTTTGCCCGTGGTCGATGCCGACGTGCTCGCCCGCAAGGTCGTCGAGCCAGGGAGCCCCGGCCTCGCCGAGGTCGTCTCGGCCTTCGGGGAGCGCGCGCTCG
>DASUTR010000654.1:0-9603 GCA_036374535.1 Polyangiaceae bacterium | reverse complement strand
CGCTCGCCGATTGTGAGGCAGCCCTCGGCAAGCTCGCGAGCGCGCTCGGACATTACAACGAGTACGTCGGCTGGGTGTCGCGACTCGGCGAAAGCGACCGCGCTCGCCACGCCGAGCGCGTCGCGCTCGCCAGCGCCCAGGTCGAAGCGCTGAAGCCCCGGGTGCCGACGCTCGAGCTGGCGCTTTCCGCCTCCGCGCCCGCCGGCATGATCGTCGAGCGGGACGGCGTGGCGCTACAAGGAGCCGCCCTCGGCGTGGCCCTGCCGGTCGATCCCGGCGAGCACGTGATCGTGACCCGCTCGCCGGGCGAGCCCGAAGTTCGCACGACGCTCCGCATCGAGCTCGGCGAAGCCAAGCGGCTCGAGCTGCCGCTTCAGCCGAAAGCGCCCGCGCCCCCCGCGCCGGCTCCGGCGCCCGTCGCCGAACCCACCTCGCGCGCTGCCGAGCTCGAGGCCGCGCCGAGCGACGGCGAGGCCCAGCGCACGCTCGGGTACGTCGCGGGCGGCGTCGGCATCGCCGGCCTCGTCGTCGGCGCGGTGACGGGCCTGCTCGTGCTCGACCGGAAGGCGACGGTCGACGAGGAGTGCGTCGGGCACATCTGTTCCAAAGATGGCAAGCGGGCCGCCGACAGCGGTCAGACGCTCGCCGCCGCCAGCACCATCGCATTCGGTGTCGGCGTCGCCGGACTCGCCACGGGGGTTGCGCTCGTGCTCACGGCGCCCGCCGACCCGAAACGTGCCGGGGCGTGGCTCGGCGTGACACGCCGCTTCTGAGCGGTCAGCGGCTGGCGACCGCGAGCGCGAGCAAGAGCACGCCGAGCAGGGCCGCGAGCACGAGCAGGAGCCGCGACGAACCGGAGAGTGTCGCGGACGAGCTCTCGGGCGTAGCGACCCGCGCGCCGCTGCGTGCGGCCTCGGCGCGGGGAGAATCGGCCAGAGTCTCGCCCGCGCGCGGCGCCTCGGGTCGAGCGGCGCGCGCCGGCCGCTCCGCGAACGCCGTCACCCTCGTCGCGGACGCGGGCGACGCCGCGAACGGCGCGAGCGCGCGCACGAACTCGGCGACGCTCCCGAAGCGCTCGTCGGGGCGCTTGGCGAGCGCGCGCATCACGACGGCGTCGAGCTCGGGCGGGAGCCCGGGGCGGCGCGACGACGGCGGCGGCGGCTCGACGGTTTGGATCGCCGCGGCCACCGCGATCGCCGTCGGACCCTCGAACGGAAGCGTCCCCGTCACGAGCTCGTACAGGATCACGCCGAGGGACCACACGTCGGTGCGCGCGTCGACGTACTTCGCCGAAACGAGCTGCTCGGGCGACACGTAGAGCGGCGTTCCGAGCCGCGCGCCCGTCGTCGTCACGCGCGGCACGTCGGCTCCGCCGAGCTTCGAAATGCCGAAATCGAGCACCTTGACGCTGCGGTGCGCGCCGGGCTCGGCAACGTTCGCCAGGAACAGATTGTGCGGCTTGAGATCGCGATGCACGATGCCCGCCGCGTGCGCTTCGGCGACGCCGGCTGCTGCTTCGAGCACGAGGTCGACCGCCTCGGCGAGCGGCAGGGCGCCCCGCGCGTCGAGCTCGCTCGCGAGGTCGATCCCGACGAGGAGCTCCATGACGATGAACGGCGTCCCGTCGTCGAGCTCGGCGACGTCGCTCACGCGCACGACGTGCGGGCCCGAAAGCCGCGCGGCCGCGCGCGACTCTTGCCGGAAACGCGCGAGCGCCTTCTTGCGCCTCCGGACTTCGCGCCGCGGAAGCTTCACGGCGACGGCGCTTCCGGTCGCGAGGTCGAGCGCGGCGAAGACGAGACCCATGCCGCCGCGCCCCAGAAACTCGGTCAACCGGTAGCGGCCGGCGAGGACCTGGCCCCGCGAGAGCTCGTCGTCCGGCCAGGCTTCTGCTCCCACTCGGCCATGATAGCGTCCCCGCATGCCCAGCGTGCCTCCGCCCCTTCCCCGCGTGCAGAACGCCGGAAACATCGCCTGGCTCGATCTCGAGATGACCGGGCTCGATCCCGAACGCGACGTGATCCTCGAGGTGGCGCTCGTCGTCACGGATCGGGAGCTCCACCCGCTCGACGAGTACACGGCCGCCGTCTGGCAGCCCGAAGCGCGCCTCGCCGCGATGACGCCGTTCGTGCGCGACATGCACGAGAAAACCGGCCTCACCGCGCGCGTGCGCGCGTCGAAGATCGATACCTTCGCCGTCGAGCGCGTGCTGCTCGACCGCATCACGGGGTATTGCTCCTACCCGGCCGTGCTCGCCGGCAATACCATCGGTCAGGACAAGCGCTTCATCGAGCGCCACATGCCCGGTCTCGCCGGCTACCTCCACTACCGTACCCTCGACGTGACGAGCGTGAAGCTCCTCGCCAAGGCATGGTACGGAGACGTCGCCGTTTACGACAAACCGAAGGACCAGGAGCACAACGCGCTCTTCGACGTGAGGCAATCGATCCTTGAGCTCGCTCACTATCGCAAAACGATTTTTCGCTAGCGCCGCCCTCTGCGCGCTCGCCGGCGGCTGCCGCTGCAGCGACGAAGGGCGCCCAGACCCCGCCGCGCGCGCCGGAGACGAGACCGCGAACGAAACGCCCGAAGAGGCGTCGCCCGACGAAGCCGCTCCCGACGAGACGGAGCCGTCACCCGAAAGCGCACCGGCGGGATCGGCCGCCGCGCCGGGCGCGCTCGAGGTCGTCACGGCCGAAGCGCTCATCGCGAAGCTCAAGGCGTCCGGACGCAAGGGCACGCTAGTGAACGCCTGGGCGAGCTTTTGCGGCCCCTGCAAACGAGAAATTCCGATGCTCGAAGCGCTCGCGAAGAAGCTCCGCCCGCGCGGGCTCGATGTCGTACTCGTCTCGGTCGACGAACCGGACGACCGCGCGAAGGCCGACGCCTTCCTGCGCGAGCTCGGGACGGGCCTCACGAGCTACCTCGCTGCGCGCCCGCTCGGCGCTTTCAAACGCGGGATGAACCCGCGGTGGCCCGGCATGCTACCGGCGAGTTTTCTCTTCGACGCCGAAGGGGTGCTCCGCTACTACTGGGGCGGCGAAGCGTTCGAGCCGGAAGTCGTGCCGGTGCTGGACGCGTTCCTCGCAGGACAGCCGCTGCCGCTCGGCGAAGAGTTCACGCCGCCTGTCGCCCCGGGAAACTAGCGCCGGGGTTCTCGTGCGGTCAGCGTGACTCCGCGCGGGAGTCCACGGGCGGGTGGGTCTCACCGTAGGTATCGGGAAGCTCGCGCAACACGCGACCACAACGCTCCGCGCAAAGCCGACACGCGTCGGCGCAAACCCGACAGTGTTCATGATGGGCGGCGTGTTCGTGACATTCTGCCCCGGCCGTCGCGCAAGCTCGCGCGCACGCCTCGATCACCCAGCGAAGCATTTTGGCGTCGCTGTCGATGCGGCGCGAAAGCAGGCGCGCCGTGGCCGCGCAGATGTCGGCGCAGTCCAGGTCGAGGCGAATACACCGTCGTAGTGAGACGAAATCGGCCTCGTCGAGGCATGCGTCGGCGCAAGCCAGACACGCGAGCTCACAGGCGGCACAGGCCTCCATACAATCAGCGAGTAGGCGCGAGTCGAGTGAGAGGCTTTTCGAGGTGGAGATCGCGGCGTCGAGGGCTTGCATGTCGGTTCCTTTCGGGTCGTTCGAGCAAACGAGCAAGCTTCGTGCCTCCGCGAAGCGTGACGAATTCGTGGCCGGGGAACCATTGTGAGGGAAACGTGCCGGCGTATAGTCCTGGCCCCTCGATGGCCGATTCGAACCAGCAAATGAGAACGAGACGGGGTCCCGAGCACTTGGTCGTGGGGCTCGGGGCTTCGGCGGGCGGCCTCGAAGCCTTGGAGGAATTTTTCGAGGAGCTGCCTTCGAACCCCGGCATGTCGTTCGTCGTCATCACGCATCAAACGCCCGGCATCGTGAGTCTGCTGCCGGAGCTCATCGCGCGACGCTGCAAAATGCCAGTCGTCAAGGTGGACAGAAAGAGGCCGATCGAACCGGACCACGTCTACATACAGCCGCCCGGCGCGACGCTCGGAGTGTTGAAAGGCGAGCTCTTTCCGTTCGAGCCGAGCGGAGACGCTGCCCGGCGATATCCCATCGATTTCTTTTGTCGCTCGCTCGCTCAGGACCAGAAGGATCGGGCCGTTGGCATCGTGCTCTCGGGCACCGGCAGCGACGGCACGAACGGGCTCAGGGAAATCCGCGCCGTGTCCGGTCTCGTCATGGCGCAGACCGAAGCGACGGCGCGGTATCCCGGCATGCCACACAGCGCCAGCGTCGCCCTCCAACTCGATTTCGTGCTCTCGCCCCGCGAAATGGCCCAACAGCTGCTCCAATACCGCGCCGGCGCGGCAAGGGTCGAGCCCATCGAAGGAGAGGGCGAGGCGCGCGAAGTGATGAACCGATTGTTCGTGCTTCTTCGCAGTCGCACCGGTCAGGATTTTTCGAATTACAAGGCGAAGACGATCGGCCGGCGCATCGCGCGCAGAATGAGCGTGCATCAACTCGCTACTATGGACGACTACCTGAAGTACGTGCAGCTCAATCCGCACGAACTCGACCTGCTCTTCAAGGAGCTGCTCATCGGGGTCACGTCGTTCTTCCGCGACGGAGAAGGTTTCGATGTCTTTTCGAAGACCGCCGTTCCGCAGGTGCTCGCGAACAAGACACCCGACTACGTTCTGCGCGCCTGGGTCGCAGGGTGCTCCACGGGCGAAGAAGCGTACACGGTCGCCATGCTGCTGCAGGAGCAAATGGACGCCGTGAATGTCCACTGCGCGGCGCAGATCTTCGCAAGCGATCTCGACGCCGACGCCATCCAGTTCGCGCGCGCCGGCGTCTACCCCGACTCCATCGCGACCGACGTAACGCCCGAGCGACTCGAGCGCTTTTTCGTACGGGAAAACGGGTACTACCGCATCACGAAAGAAGTGCGCGAAATGGTCGTGTTCGCGGTTCAAGATCTCGTCGAAGATCCCGCGTTCACGAAGCTCGATTTTCTTTTGTGTCGGAATCTTCTCATCTACTTGGACTCCCAGATTCAGAAGCGGATAATTCCGCTCTTTCACTATGCGCTTCGCCCCGGGGGTGTGCTCATGCTCGGCTCCTCGGAGACGGTCGGCGGTTTCATGCACCTCTTCGACACCATCGACAAGAAGTGGAAAATCTTCCAGCGCCGGGAGGTCCCCGCGGGCACGTATACGGCGGACGTCGCGCTCGGGCAGGCGATGGACACGTCGCTCCGAGACCTTCGGAACGGGCTCGGTACGCGCCGCGTCGAGCCCGGCGGGACACAACTCGCCGAACGAGCGCTGCTCGAGCACCTCGTGCCGCCCAGCGTCATCCTGCATGAAGACGGCGAAATCGTGCACATTCACGGCCGCACGGGCCTCTACCTCGAGCCTGCGGTTGGCTCACAGGCCGGCGCCAACCTCTACAGCATGGCGCGCGAGGGCCTGCAGCTCGAGCTCAAGCTCGCCGTCCGCCGTGCTTCGACCACGAACGACGAGATTCTCCATCGCAACGTCAAGGTCAAGACGAACGGCGACTTCACGCAGGTGAACCTGCGCGTACGGCGGCTAAGCCACCCCGAGCAGCTGCGCGGCCTCTACATCGTCGCGTTCGAGCGCGCGAAGGAGCCGGAAGCCTCGACGGTCCTCAATCTCCCCCCCGAGGAGCGCTCGACGCTACGCATTACCGATCTCGAGCACGAGCTCTCGCAATCGAAAGAGGTTCACGAGGTCACCGTCGGGGAGCTCGCAACGACGAACGAGGAATTGAAGAGCGCCAACGAGGAGCTCCAGTCGATGAACGAAGAGCTCCAGAGCGCCAACGAGGAGCTCGAGACGTCGAAAGAAGAGATGCAGTCCCTCAACGAAGAGCTCCAGACCGTCAACGGCGAGCTCCAGGGCAAGGTCGAAGAGCTGTCGCGGACGAACGACGACATGAAGAACCTGCTCAACGCGACCGATATCGGCACGCTGTTCTTGGACAACGATCTCAACATCAAGCGCCACACGGAGCAAGCGAAGCGGGTCATCCGCCTGATTCCGTCGGACGTAGGTCGCCCCATCGGCGACCTCGTCTCGAATCTTCGTTACTCGAGGCTCGTCGAGGACGCGCGGGAGGTGCTGCGCACACTGGTTTTCAAGGAAGCCGAAGTCGAGAGTGACGACGGCTCCTGGTACCTGATGCGTATCTTGCCGTACCGCACGACCAAAAACGTGATCGACGGCCTCGTCATCACCTTCGTCAACGTGAGCAACGTGCGGAACCTTCAGCTTCAAACGGAGCGGATTCTCGCGGCGCTCGCCCGCTCGCCATCATCCGTGTTCGGCCAGAACGGTGACCTGAAGTACGAATGGGCCTACGGTAACGTCTTCGGTCATTCAGCGAGCGAGACTGTCGGCAAGACCGACCAAGAGCTCTTGGGGAAAGACGACGGTGAGCGCGTGATGACGATCAAACGGCAAGCCATCGAACACGGCGCGCGAACGCGGACGCGCCTCCGTTTCGGCGGCGACGGGAGCGCCAAAAATTACGATCTTTACGTGGAGCCCGTGCCCGGTGACGGCGCGGGCCTCGTCGGAGTTCTCACCAGAGTGGAAGAAAGTTCATGAACGTACCGGGGGCGGGCAAACTGGTAGAGATGCTTCAGCGCAGACCGGGCGTGCGCTCCGCGACCGAACGCGAGTTTTTGCGCGTCCTTCGAAAGCTCCAGAGCGACGAAGCGGAGCTCGAGGTGTTGAGAGCGACGGTCGATGAGCTCCGCAAAAAGCTCGGTCGCGCGAACTCGCGAATCGCGGAGCTCTACGACGCGGCTCCCGTAGGTTACGCAACGCTCGACGGCGAAGCGCGCATCGTGGCGGCGAACCCGCGATTGGCGCTGCTTCTCAACGTCGGTCAGCGCCGGCTTTTCGGTACACGCTTTTGCGACTGGGTCGTGCCGAGCGAACGCGCCGCCATTCAGTCGCTGATCGCGCGGACCCAGCCGCGGAGTCAGACGAAGAGTCCACATGTGCACCTTCAGGGCGGCGCGCGCCCGTTTCCGGCAGTACTCGAAATCGTGCGACACGACAGGGATTCCTTCGACGTTGCCGTTGCCGACCTCACCCTGTACATCCGCGCTCAAGCGTCTGTCCGCGAACGCGAAGCGCGCCTGCGCGCCGTGTTCGACACCGCCGCCGATGCAATCGTCACGGTCGACGAAAACGGTCGAATCGATTCGTGCAACGCCGCGGCCTCCGGCCTGTTGAAGGCTGCGCCCAAAGCGCTCGCCGGCGAGCCCTTGAAACGATTCCTTCCGGGAATCGCCGAGTCCGACGGCGCGCGCCGGGAGCTCGTCGCGACGTGCGCGGACGGCAGCACGGTGCCCGTCGAGGTCGCCGTGGCTCGATTCACGAGTCCAGGTCCGGCAAACCTCGTCGTTTGTTTGACCGACATTTCGGAACGGAAGCGCCGTGCAGCCGAGCTCGAGGAAGCGCTCGGCCGATTCCGCGAGATGGCCGCCCACATCGACGACGCGATGTACGTGCTCGACTCGAGCACCGGCGCGACCCTGTACGTGAGTCCGGCTTTCGAGCGGATCTTCGGACGTTCCCTATCCGACGTCGACGAAGAGACCTGGCCGAGCTTGCGCTCCGTTCACCCGGACGACCGGGACCGCGTAGCGGCCGAAGCCGGCAAACTGTTTTCTGAAGGCGGCTCGATGAACCTCACGTTTCGCATCGTGCGGCCCGACGGCTCGATCCGCACGGTCCGCAGCCGCGCTTCGAAAATCCCCGGCCAGGAGCGCGTCACGGGTCTCTTGCACGACATGACCGAAGAGCTCGCGCTGCAAGCCGAGCTCCGGCAGGCTCAACGGCTCGAAGCGGTCGGAACGCTCGCGAGCGGCATCGCGCACGACTTCAACAATCTCTTGATGGGCGTGGGCGGCTGCGCGCAGCTCGCGCTGCGGCGCCTCGATCCGAATCATCAAGCTTACCAGCACCTCCGCCGCGCTTCGGACGCGATCCTCCGCGGGGCGAATCTCACGCGTCAAATTCTTCGTTTCAGCGACGCGCGTTCGACGAGCGACGAGCCCGTCGAGCTCGACGACGTCGTGCGCGGTGCGCGCGCTCTCATCCAGAGTCTCGTCGGCGAACCCGTGACGCTTTCGATCCAGGCCGGGGCGCCGGGGCTCTCGATCGCGGCCGAAGCGGGCGACATCGAACAGATGCTCTTGAACCTCGCCAGCAACGCGCGCGACGCGATGTCGGAGGGCGGGACGCTCATATTCCGCACGGAGCCCCGGCAAGGCGGCAGCGTGGCGCTTTCGGTCAGCGACACCGGCACGGGCATGGACGAGGAGACGAAGCGCCGCGTGTTCGAGCCGTTTTTCACGACGAAAGAGGTCGGGAAAGGCACGGGCCTCGGGCTTTCCACGGTGTTCGCGCTGGTTCGGCGCATGGGCGGCACCATCGCGATCGACAGCGCGCCCGGCAACGGAACCACGTTCACGCTGTGTTTTCCCGTGGTCGTCCCGGAGCACGACGAGCCTTCGTCACACGAAGACGACGCCTTGCAGGGCGCAGGTCAGACCATCCTCGTCGTCGACGACGACGAGCTCATCCGCATGACGGTCGAGACACACGTGGTATCGCTCGGCTACCGGGCGCTCGTCGCGGGGAGCGTGAGCGAAGCGCTACGGCTCTACACACGGAGCCCGCGCCCCGTCGACGTCGTCATCACGGACGTCATGATGCCGGGCCTCCTCGGCTCCGATCTCGCGCGCATTCTGCGGAAGAGCTCGCCGGACGTGGCCGTCGTCTACATGTCGGCGCATCCGCTCCACGAGCTCGTCTCGAAGAATCAGGTGGCGCGCGACGCCCGCGTGCTGACGAAGCCGTTCGGCACGAAAGAGCTCGGTCTCGCGCTCCAGCGCGTCTTCCAGAACAAACGCCCGTCGCAACCGCCGGCGGCGCTCCGCGTCTTCGTCATCGACGACAATCCGGACGTCGTCGACGCCGTCCGGGATCTGCTCGAGATGGACGCTTGCATGGTCGGAACGGCGAAGACCGCGAGCGATGCGCTGCGCGACATTCCCGAATTTCATCCCGACGTCGTGCTGTGCGACATCCACCTCGACGAAGGCATGAACGGCTACGATCTCGTCGCCCGGCTCCGCGACGACGAGCGCCTTGCAAACACCGCGTTCTTGGCCGTCACGGGGCTTTCCCCCGAGCATTGCCGGCCCGCCGCGCTCGCCGCGGGCTTTCGCGATGTGCTCGCGAAACCCCTCGACTTCAACCGGCTCACGAAGGTGCTGGCGGCCGCCATCGAGCGCTGACGGCCGCGCCCCTCAGGAAAGCAGCGGTTCGCTTTCGGGTCGCCGCGCGCCGTGTGTGTCGAGGGCCGCGGCGACACCGCCTCGTTCGACGAGCTTCGACAGTATTTGACCGGCAGCCGAAAGCCGGAAGACAATGTCGACGTGGTCGTGAATCACGGCGTTGAGCGGCATCGAGGGAGCCTGGGCTTCCGCCGGCTCCTGGGCGAGCGAGAGCCCGCCGAGGCGCTTGATCTCTTTCAGCCCAGCCACTCCGTCTCTCAGATTTCCCGTGAGGACGACCCCGA
>DASUTR010000653.1:0-2767 GCA_036374535.1 Polyangiaceae bacterium | reverse complement strand
TACACCTCGATCGCCGACGTCGCGAACGTGTATTTTCCGTTCCTGCCGAACCGCTGGCTCTTGCGCGACCGCTTCGACAACGCCGCAAAGGCCCCGCGCGTGACCGTGCCCGTGCTCGTCGTGCACGGGACCGACGACGAGGTGATTCCCTTCGCGCTCGGAGAAAAGCTCGCGGGAATGTTTCCGAACGCGCGGCTCGTGGCGCTCCCGCGCGGGCGCCACAACGATCTCTTCCTCCGCGGCGGCGACGCCCTCGTGAGCGACCTCGAGAGGTTCTGTCGCGCCGAATGAACCTTACTTGTTCGCCAAGGCGACGAACGCGTCGAGAGCTTCGGGGTTGGCGAGCGTATCTCGGCTCACGACTTCTTCCGGCGGGGCGCCGAGCAAGATGCGCTTCACCGGGACTTCGAGCTTCTTGCCGTTCAGCGTGCGCGGCACGCCGGGCACGGCGACGATCGCGTCGGGCACGTGACGCGGCGAGAGCTCGGTCTTGACCGCTTGCTTGAGCTTGCGCTCGAGCTCGACGCTCAAGCTCGCGCCGCCTTCGAGCACGACGAAGAGATAGAGCTTGCCGACGGCGTCTCCGTCGAGCGTTGCCGTGTCGACGACGAGGCTGTCCACGACCTCCGGAATCGCTTCGACGACCCGATAGAATTCGCTCGTTCCCATGCGTACGCCGCCGCGATTCAGGGTCGAGTCCGAGCGGCCGTAGATGACCGCGCTGCCCCGCTCGGTGAGCTTGATCCAGTCGCCGTGGCGCCACACGCCGGGGTACTTCGCGAAGTAGCTTTCGCGAAGCCGCGAACCGTCGGCGTCACCCCAGAAAAATACGGGCATCGAGGGCATGGGCTCGGTGATGACGAGCTCGCCGACCGCTCCCATCACGCTTCCGCCCCCTTCGTCGAAGGCTTCGACCTTCGCGCCGAGCGCGCGGCATTGGAGCTCGCCCGCGCGCACGGCGAGCTCGGGACACGAGAGGACGAACGCCGTGCAGAGATCCGTGCCGCCGCTGACGGAGCCGAGCAAGAGGTCCGATTTCACGGCGTCGTACACCCATCCGAAACCGTCCGCCGGAAGCGGCGCGCCCGTCGTGCCGAGCGCGCGAAGGGTCGAAAGGTCGTGCTTCTTCGGCAGCACGCCCGCCTTCTGACAAGCGATGAGATACGGAGCGCTCGTTCCGAAGTAGGTGAGCTTCTCGGACGCGACGAGCTTCCACAGCGCGCCGAGCGTCGGGTGCGCCGGACTTCCGTCGTAGAGCACGATCGTCGCGCCGACGAGCAACCCGCCGACGAGGTAATTCCACATCATCCAGCCCGTCGTCGAAAACCAGAAGAACCGATCGTTCGGTCCGAGGTCCGAGTGGAGGGCGAGCACCTTGAGGTGTTCGAGCAGGATGCCGCCGTGCCCGTGCACGATGGGTTTCGGCAGGCCCGTGGTACCCGAAGAGTAGAGGATCCAGAGCGGGTGTTCGAAGGGTACGGGCTCGAACGCGAGCGGGCCGCTCTCGCGCGTGAGCTCGTCGAAGGGCACGGTGCCGGCGATCGGCGGGCCCTTTTCCGAGGCGAGCACCACCGTACCGGCGAGCGTCGGCAGCGCGTCCGCGATGGCGCGCACGTCGGCGGAGCGGTCGAAGTACTTTCCCCCGTAGCGGTACCCGTCGATGGTCACGAAGAGCTTCGGCTCGATCTGACGAAAGCGGTCGAGGATGCTCTGCGTGCCGAACTCCGGTGCCGCGCTCGAGAACACCGCGCCGAGGCTAGCCGTCGCGAGCAGCAGCGCGACCGTTTCGGGCCGGTTGGGCAAGAGCGCCGCCACGCGATCGCCGCGGCCGACACCGAAGCGCGCGAGCCCCGCGCGGCAGCGGGCGACGAGCTCGGCGAGCTCGCGCTTCGAATACTCGGCGCGCGCCCCGTCTTCGCCGACGAACACGACGGCAGGCGCGTCCGTCGCGCCGTCGGGCGCCGTCAGCGCATGCTCGGCGTAGTTCAGTGTGGCGCCGGGAAACCAGCGCGCGTTCGGCATGCGCCCCTCGAGCACGGCGGCGGGACGCGCGTGAAAACGCACGGCGAAGTACTCCGCGAGCGCGCTCCAGAACAGGTCGAGATGTTCGACCGACCAGCGCCAGAGCTCGTCGTAACTCTCGAAGCGAAGTCCATTCCGGCGCTCGAGGTAGCGCTCGAACGCCCGCAGGCGACTCGCCTCGACGCGCTCCCGCGACGGCTCCCAGAGCAACGTGCCTTCGGTGACGGGCTCGGCGCTCACGCCTCGTATCGTAGCGCAACTATTGCTACCCTCGAAAAGGATGGCGACGGAAGCCGGCCTCGTGTGCTGCCCCAACTGCGGGGGTGACGTGGCGGCCTCGGCACGGCAGTGCCGTTACTGCCGCGCCGAGCTCGCGACGGTACGCTGCCACCACTGCTACGCCATGAACGGCGCGAGCTTGCTTCACTGCGGGGGCTGCGGGCGCGAGCTCGGGCTCGAACCCGCCGGCGGAGAGGACGACCGCGCCTGTCCGACGTGCGCGAAGCCTCTCGTCGTTTTCCGTGGCACCGGGGGCGTCCTCCTCGATTGCACGACTTGCGGCGGCCAGTTCGTCGAACACGAGCTGCTCGCGTCGCTGCTCGAATCGCGCGAGGTCGCGGGGCTCGCCGTCGAACGGCGCGTGCGGCGCGCCGCGCTCGGGCTCGGCGCGGTGCGCTACGTGCCGTGTCCCTCGTGCCGAGCGCTCATGAACCGCAAGAATTTCGGCGGCGCGAGCGGCGTCGTC
>DASUTR010000652.1:0-5295 GCA_036374535.1 Polyangiaceae bacterium | reverse complement strand
ACAAGCGAATCACCGTCTTCGGCTGCTCGGATCCGACCGGTGTCGCCGGAGCGGCGGCGTTCGCAGGCTGAGCCCTTCCGAAAACGCGCGAAAAACGCGGCACGCACCGCCCCGGGCATCGACTTTCCACGCGGCCACGAGGCTTCCAGCTCCACGGTTTCGCAACCTAAGCCCCTGGGCAGCCGATTTATCCGCTGGCTCGCCGCCGGGGCGTGCTAAAGAGGCCGCGGCCCACAGGTCCCCCTATGTTCAGTCTCGCCGGCAAAGTAGCCTTGGTTACGGGTGGATCGCGCGGAATCGGTCGCGCGACGGCCGAGGTGCTCGCGGAACAGGGTGCCCACGTCGTCCTCACGTACGTGGGCAACGAAGCGGCCGCGGGCGACGCCGTCGCCGGCATCGAACGCGCGTCGGGCAAGGCGGAAGCCGTACGGCTCGACACGAGCGACGGCGAAGCATGCGAGAAGGTGGTCGCCGAGGTCGCGAAACGGCTCGGCAAGCTCGACGTGCTCGTCTGCAACGCCGGAATTTCGATCGACGCGCTCGTGCTGCGCTTGAAAGACGAGGATTTCGAGCGCGTGCTCAACGTCAATCTCAAGGGAGCCGTCTCGTGCGCTCGCGCCGCCATCAAGGTGATGATGCGCGCAAAGGTCGGACGAATCGTTTTCATGTCGAGCGTCGTCGGCGAAACCGGCAACGCGGGCCAGACGGCCTACGCCGCGTCCAAAGCAGCTCTCATCGGCGTCACGAAGAGTCTCGCTCGCGAGTACGCGACGCGGGGCATTACCGTGAACGCCGTCGCCCCGGGCTACGTGGACACCGACATGACGAGCGCGCTGAGCCCCGACATCCGTGAGAAGATGCTCGTCGGCGTACCGCTCGGCCGCACGGCCACGGCTCGCGAGATCGCGGCTGCTGTCGCTTACCTCGCCTCCGACGAGGCCGGCTACGTCACCGGACACGCGCTTCGCGTGAACGGGGGCATGTACATGTAACTTAACGGGATCACAGGGATTTCCCAAAAACGCATGCAAGCGGGCGACGCTTTGGTGTAGAGGCGCCCGAGGAAAGAAAGAGACAAGAGGCATCATGGCGGAAGGTCGGAACATCACTGCCGAAGTGAAGCGGATCATCAAAGAGCAGCTCGACGTCGACGAAAAGGACATCAAGCCGGAGTCCACGTTCATCGACGACCTCGGCGCCGATTCGCTCGGACTCGTCGAGCTCGTGCTCGCTTTCGAAGAAGCCTTCGAGATCGACATCCCCGACGAGGACACCGAGAAGATCCGCACGGTGCAGGACGCCGTCGACTACATCGAAAAGCACCTGTCGGGCTGACCCCGAACGCGCTTGGCGCGGGTCCCCCCCGGGACGAACCGCGCCGAGCGCCTCCCGGATCTTCACATGGAGCGCGTCGTAGTAACCGGCCTAGGCCTCGTCACACCGAATGGAATCGGCGTCGACGCCAGCTGGGCCTCGCTCATTCAGGGCAAGAGCGGTGTAGGCCCGATCACGTTGTTCGAGGCGGCGGAAGGAACTTACGCCACGCGCATCGCGGCCGAGGTGAAGGACTTCGATCCCGCCGCGTTCATGGAGAAAAAGAAGATCAAGGAAGTCGCGCGCTTCATCCCGTTCGCGATGGCGGCGACGAAGATGGCGCTCGAGCAGGCCGACCTGCGCTTGACCGACGAAGAGCGCGATCGTGCGGGAGTCTTCATCGGTGTCGGGCTCGGCGGGCTCGAAAACCTCGAGCGCTGCACGCTGACGCTCGAGCACCGCGGTCCCGGCAAGGTGAGCCCGTACTTCATCCCCTCGCTCATCGCGAACATGGCGGCGGGTCAGGTCTCGATCGCGTTCGGTCTGCGCGGGCCGTCGCTCTCGCACACGAGCGCGTGCTCCTCGAGCGCTCACGCCGTCGGCGAAGCGCTGCGCTGGCTGCAGCGCGGCGACGCGGACGTGATGGTGGCGGGCGGCGCCGAAGCTACGATCTCGCCCATCGGAATCGCCGGATTTAGCGCGATGTTCGCGCTCAGCCGGCGCAACGACGATCCCGAGCGAGCAAGCCGTCCCTGGGACAAGGGTCGCGACGGCTTCGTCTGCGGTGAAGGCGCCGGAACCCTCGTGCTCGAAACGCTCACCCGCGCGAAGAAGCGCGGTGCGAAGATCCTCGCAGAGGTCGTCGGTT
The DNA here is from genome assembly GCA_036374535.1 of Polyangiaceae bacterium. Taxonomy (GTDB): domain Bacteria; phylum Myxococcota_A; class Polyangia; order Polyangiales; family Polyangiaceae; genus PMG-095. The sequence continues at coordinate 3,113 of DASUTR010000652.1, read as the reverse complement.
ACGCGGCGACGAGCGACGCGTTCCACATTACCAAACCGTCGCCGAACGGTGCCGGCGGCGCGCGTGCCATGCGTCTCGCTCTCAAGGACGCGAGGCTCGCGCCCGAGCAGATCGAATACATCAACGCCCACGGCACCTCGACTCCGGCCGGTGACACGGAAGAGTCGAAGGCCGTCGCCGACGTCTTCGGGGCGCACGCCACCGAAAAGAAGCTGTGGGTGAGCTCGACGAAGAGCATGATGGGCCACCTGCTCGGGGCCGCAGGCGCCGTAGAGTCCAGCGTCTGCATCAAGGCGCTCCAGACGGGCATCATCCCGCCGACGATCAACTTGGTCGATCCGGACCCCGAATGCGTCCTCGATTTCGTACCGCTCACGGCACGCGAGCGACGCATCCGCTACGCGATGTCCAACTCCTTCGGATTCGGTGGCACCAACGCTTGCCTGATCTTCTCGGCGTTCAAAGACTAGTCGAAGCCGGAAGACTCGGCCGAGCCGAGACCTCGTTCGATGCAATGCCCCTACTGCCGCGTGATGGAAAGCCGGGTCATCGATTCTCGGCTGGCTGCGGGCGGCACCGCCGTGTGGCGGCGGCGCGAGTGCGACGCCTGCCAGCGCCGCTTCACGACCTATGAGCGCGTGGAACATTCGCTGCCCGCCGTGGTGAAGCGCGACGGGCAGCGCGTGCCCTTCGAGCGCGAGAAGATCGTGCGCAGCCTGCGCATTGCCTGCAACAAGCGCCCCGTGTCCGCCGACGCCATGGACGAAGCGGCGGAAGCTGTCGAGCGTGAGCTCGCCGAGAGCGGCGAAAAAGAAGTGTCCTCGCGCCTCATCGGCGAGCGCGTGATGGCCCGGCTCGAAAAACTCGACGGCGTCGCCTACGTGAGGTTCGCGAGCGTTTACAAGTCGTTCCGCGACGTCGACGAGTTCATGACCGAAATGAGCGAACTCGTACGCGCGCGACGCAACCAGGAGCCATGAAAGACGTCGAATCGACGCACATGGCGAGAGCGATCGCGCTCGCGCAAAAAGCGGAGCCCTCGCCGAACCCTCGCGTAGGCTCGGTGATCGCGACCGGTGAAACGGTGATTGCCGAAGGCTTCCACTCCGCCGCCGGCGAGGATCACGCCGAGGTCGTCGCGCTGAAAGCCGCCGGTGAGCGCGCCCGCGGCAGCACCCTCTACGTGACGCTCGAGCCATGCAACCACGACGGCCGCACGCCGCCGTGCGTCGACGCTATCGTGGCGGCGGGCGTCGCGCGGGTCGTCGTGGGCTACCGCGACCCGAACCCCAGCGTGCGCGGCGGCGGCGCCGAGCGGCTGCTGGCGAGCGGCATCGACGTGAAGCTCGGCGTGCTCGAGAGCGAATGCGCCGCGCTCGTCAAAGCCTGGGAGCACTTCGTCACGAACGGCTCGAGCTACCTCGCACTCAAGCTCGCCGTGTCGCTCGACGGACGCATCGCGACGCGAACGGGAGCTTCGAAGTGGATCACCTGCCCCGAGTCGCGAACCCGCGTGCAGATCCTGCGCTCGCAGCATGACGCCGTCATGGTCGGCGTGAACACCGTTCTCGCCGACAACCCTCGGCTCACCGTGCGCGACGTGCCCGGGCGGAGCCCCATCCGCGTCGTCGTCGACTCGAAGCTCCGGCTGCCCCCGAGCTCGCAGCTCGCGCAGACAGCGCAGCAAACGCCGACGTGCGTCGTGACGACGATGAGCGCGCCAAGAGCTCAGGAAGAGGCGCTCGCCGCCCTCGGCGTACGCGTCGTGCGGGTGCGCGCAACCGCCGAGGGGCGCTGCGACATGACGGCGGTTCTCCAGGCGCTCGCGTCGCGAGAGGTCGTCAGCGTCCTCTGCGAGGGCGGCGCCGAGCTCGCGGGCACGGTGCTCGCCGCCGGGCTCACGCATGAGCTCCACGTGTTCGTCGCCCCGGTGTTGCTCGGTCCGCGCGGTCGTCCCGGCGCCGTCGACTGGGCCGGCCCGGAGCGGCCTGCCGACGCGCCGCGCATCGACCCGGTTCACTGGGAGCTCTGCGGCACCGACGCGTACGTGTGGGGCCCGCTCGCCGTTCCCAAGAAACCCGCGCGCGGCGCGGCGACTTGATCGCCCTCGCTGCCTGCCGAAATTCGAGGCGCGCGCCGCCTCGCACCGTTGCCGGCCACCTGTTCGGGTGTTAGGTTGAGGAGCGATGGTTCGCGAGATACTGGAATATCCCGATCCCCGGCTGCGAGAAGCCGGAAAGCCGGTGGCCGAGGTCACGGACGAGGTTCGAGCGCTCGTCGATGACATGGCCGAGACCATGTACGCGGCGCCCGGCTGTGGCCTGGCGGCGCCGCAAATCGGCGTCGGATTGCGCATTTTCGTCGTCGATTGCGCGGGCGAGGACGAGCCGAGCGACCTTCGCGTCTTCATCAACCCGGAAATTCTCGAAAAAGACGGGCAAGTCGTCTGGAACGAGGGCTGCCTTTCGTTCCCCGGCGTCACCGAAGAGATCAAGCGGGCCGAGCGCGTGAAGGTTCGAGCTCTCGATCGGAGCGGCAAGCCGTTCGAGCTCGAGGCCGACGGACTGCTCGCCGTCGCCATCCAGCACGAAACCGATCATTTGAACGGCGTCTTGATGATCGACAAATTGAACGCGCTCAAGAAGCGCATGATGGGGCGCAAGCTCGCTAAGGCGCGCGCCGAAGCCGGCTCCGTCTGAAGCGTCTCAGCGCGAGGGTGGGCGCGTAAACAGCGCCGTCTCGAGCGGCGTACCCCTGGCCTTCAACGTCTCGGCGAGCCGCGGCACGTTTCCGCTCGGGGTGAACGTGCCCTCGATGGCGCCTCCCGCGACCGTGCGATCGACGACGAAGGTGAAGATGTCGTTGGCCTGGATGGCGTCCCCGCTCACGCCGACGATCTCGGCGATCCTCAAGACCCGGTAGCGGCCGTCCCGCAGCTGAACCACTTCGATGGCGAGCTCGAAGGCGCTCGCGACGAGGTCGCGCGTGGCCACTCCCGTGAGCAGCGGTGACACGCCGACGAGCTCGGCGGCGAGGCGCGCGAGCCCGCGCTCGAGAGTCGGCGCGGCGCGCGACGCGACGACGCCGTCGGCGCCTTCGGCGATGCAGTCGAC
>DASUTR010000651.1:0-11794 GCA_036374535.1 Polyangiaceae bacterium | reverse complement strand
CGGGTGCGGCGGTGGGAACGCTGAGCGGAATCGGTGTGCCCTGGCTCCTGCACTACGGTCCGCTCGCGCGGGTCGACGCGGAGTCGACATCGAGCTTGACCTTTACGTTGTACCCGCTCGCGAACGGCGCGGCCGTCGGAGGTACCTTCTGATGCCGTCAGGTCTGGATTTCAGGCGTCCTTTACGCGTGTTCGTGGCGCTCGCGGCTCTCGCACTTGCTCCCGCCGCGAACGCGGCGGAGCCATTCGGCATCGACTCTCCCACGCCGTCACCTCCGGCGCCGAGCGGGACCGACCAAGCCGTGGTGGCTCGGTATTGGGAGCTCGGACGTACGCGGCCATTTCTCGCGGGTACCGTCGACGCGGGTTACCCCTACTTCAGACCACGTTTCGCTGCCGGCTACGGGCGCCCGTTTTGGTCGTGGCTCGGAGTCGAGGTTTCACCCACCCTCGCCTTCGGCGGCGTCGGGTCGTACGTCGGCGCAGCGGCAGTCGTACCCGGCCTCACGTTGCGTGGCGGAGGCCGTTACTTCTTCCCGTTCTCGAGGACGCTCCTCTCCCCTCGCGAGCATTTCACGCGCCAGGACCTCGAGCTCAGCGAGGGCCCGAGGGGCGACTACCTCTCGTACGAAGCCGAGGCGGCGGCGACGGCGCCTCTCTTCAGCGGCAGCGTGTTCGGTGTTTTGACCGGCTACCGGATCTCACGCGTCCACCCCGACTACTACTTGTACGAGGAAAACCTGCGGTCGGTGATGAAGCCGCCGTACATCTGGCGAGCTCGCCTCGGCTATCTGCTCGCGTTTTCTCGAAACGGGGCGATTCGCCTGGGCGCAGCGGGCGAGCTCATCGGTCTGCCGGGACGCGAGGAGTTCGTCGTCCGGGCAGGACTCCTCGGCTCGGTCTCGATCAGCGCAGAGCTCGAGGCCCAGGTCTCGCTGATACCCGTCCTCGTCAGCCCCGATCGTCTCGGACTGGCCGGCGGTGACTTCGGTCAGCTCGGCGTGCGGTATAGCTTTTCGACCGGATCGACCCCGGATCCCGAACGGCTGAAAGAAGCCACGCGTGCCAGCGAGTCCAAACGACCGAGCCGCTGACGACGTGTGGGACGGCGCAAGGGCGCCGTCAGCGCGCGACTTCGCGCTTCGCCGGTGGGGTCGGGACCTCGCGCTTCGAAATGCGCGCCGGGCGAGCGCTCTCTCGATCCGAAGCACTGAGCGCGCCGTCGCCGTCCACGTCGAGCCGAGCGAAAGCCACTCGACTGCTCGCCGCGGCCTGTTGGTGCATGACCTCTGCGAGCTCAGCGACGGTGAACGAACCGTCGCCGTTCGTATCGAAGCGGCCGAAGCGCTCCGCCGCCATGCTCGGCACCTCGTCCCGTGTGACCTTCGCGTCCTGGTTACGATCGAGGCGACCAAAGCGAAGCTCCACCTGTTTCTGCACGTACTGGTGCACCAGCAACTCGAGCTCTGCGTTGCTGACCACCGAGTCATGGTCCACGTCTGCGAGCGCGACGAGCTTCGAGTAAAGCGTACTGTCCGGCTCCGACGGCAACTCGGCGCGAGCCGGCGAGCTTTTCGCGTGACTCGCAGCGACGCGAGGAGCACGCGGCTTGGCCGACGCTCTCATCGGAACGGCGCACGCGCCAAACGTAAACACCGCAATCATCAATCGCTGCATGGCTGCTCTCCCGGCACGAGAAAGGTAACACCGGTTCTCGTTCGCGCTACTGCCACCGCGCACGCATGCGTCGATTTCATGAGAACGAATCGCACCACGCGGGCTGCGAAGCTAGCCGCGCAATCGTTGCGCGATCCGTCTCCACGGAGCACGCCGCTTTTCCGTCAGCGCCGCTGCCGCCGGTCGCGTCCTTGACCCGCTGGAACGAGTGGCACGCGCGATGCTTTTAGAGCGACCACGAAGGTTATCGATGCCGATGATCGACCACTTCATGAGCTCCGATCCCGTAATCCCTCGCGATGAACCGACGCTCGACGCCGCGAAGCGGCTAGGCGCCATCGACTTCTACGGGCGAAATCTCTGGATGCGCTGGGGCTCGAGCGCAGCGATGCTTCTGTGTTGGACGCTCCTTCCATGCTCCCTTTCCGCAACGGAATGTGGCGACGGGCCCTCGAGCTCGGAAGTGTGTCCCCCGACGATTCCGATGTTGGGTACACAGAACCCCGTTGCCGAGGTTCGGAGTTTCGGCGTGGCTGGGACCCTGACGCGCGCGCGATTCGAGGACCAGTCGCCGAAGGGCGCATCGGTTCTAGCTTCGGCAGCCCACTTTTCGTACGACACGCGAACCGTCTTCAGCGGCCGCTCGTACGGCTTCGGGTTCATCGGTGGCGGGAGCGCAGGCTTCGAGGCAGGTCTCGGCGGAGAGCTGGCCTTCGGTCTCCGCATCCCATTCGCAAAGGCGCACGGCCCCGTCGTGCGAATAGCCGTCGAAGGCTTTATCATGGGCAACGACAGGTTCTACGCGTCGATGCTCGAGCTGCCCAAGGGCGAGTTCGGATACCAGCTCTTGAACGACAACGTGCTCGTGGAGGCCGCCGTGACGGCGGGCCCGGTCTTGACGGGGCGGTTCGACGTCGAGGGTGCGAAGGGACGCGCTCTCGGCGGGCTCTTCGAGGTCGGCGGTCACGTTGCACTCGGTCTTCCAACCGCTCATCTAGAATTCAGCGTGAACCGACTGGATTCCGGCGACTTCCGGCTGGGAGCGTTCAATGCGCTCACGAGTTCGCTCTGTGGGCTCCCGTCCGTCTTCGCCGTCTGCGCCGACGCTCGCTACCTGGCGGGAGGAGCGAACGATCCGGAGCCTGACGCCCGCGTTGCTTACCTGGGTGTTCGCGCGGGCGTGGTCACTTCGAGCGGACCGGCGCGCCGTCCTACTCGCGCTCAGCCGGCGGCGCCCCCTTGACGAGGCCGCCGGCCGGCACGAGCGCGTTTTTCGATCAGCTGTCGGGTTGGTTCCGTTCGCTCCGCTGATGATCACGCCGCACGCGAATCTCGCCCTCGAGCTGTCGAATCACGGCATCGAAGGCATCCCGCACGGCGACGTAGACGTCCTCGTGCGCGTGATTCTCGCCGATGCCCTTGCTGGCGAGGATCTCGCGACCTGGAATGCCGAGCTCGACGCGCACCGCATACAGCGTTCCGTGCTTGTGCTGTCGATGCGGCATGTCGACGACCACTTTGCATCCGGTGATCCGTCCGTGGAAGCGTTCGAGCTTCGTCGCTTTTTCGCGAATTCGCGACTCGACGGCCGTCGAAGGTTCCATTCCTCGAAACGTGATCTGCAGCGGAACTTGCATTGCCTTACCTCGCATGGATGTCGGCGAAGCAAAGCGCGTGCCTTCGCGGGCGAGCGCCCGGTGAGCCATTCGCTGCGCTTCGAACGCGTACCGAAACGCGGCACCAACGAGTGCCACGGGGGCGCAAAGATTACCGTTTCCCTTGTTCCCTACGCCGAAAGTGCCGGAAACCGCTCCGAGACCGTGCGGCCTTCGCCGTCGCGCTCTCTGCCGGAGCGAACGCTCTGGCTTGGATCGTGCATGACGGTACGAGAATGTGCCGGCGCATCGATTGCCCGAAATGCGGCAAGCCCACCTACACAGGGTGCGGCCGACACATCGAGAGCGTGCTCCGTGATGTTGCGCCCACCGACCGATGCGGGTGTCGCGAAGAGCCGGCGCGGATTTCCCCCGCGGCCGCCCGTTCTCCGAGGTGGTTCGCGTCCCTTTTCGGTCCTCGCGTTCGGAGGGAGCCATGAAGTTTACCATCGAATCTGCCGGCGGCGTCGCCAGCCGAGTTCGCATCGGCGCGCACGAACTGACGTTCGACCAAGCGGCTCCCGTGGCGGGCGGAGAGGACCGGGGACCGTCGCCGCTCGACGTGATGGCCGTCGCCGTGGGCGCCTGCGCGCACTACTACGCGGCGGCTTTCCTGTTCGGCCGCCAGCTCTCGAGCGACGGCCTACGCGTCGAAATCGAATACGAGAAGAGCCGCGAGCCGGTCTCGCGGCTCGCACGGCTCGTCATGCATTTGAGGCTTCCGAAAGGTTTTCCGGAACGGTACCTGCCATCCCTCGAACGCGCGGTGCGCCACTGCCCCGCCTACGGAACGCTGCTGCACCCGCCCGAAGTGGTTCTCGAGGTTCACGCCAGGGGTGACGCTGGCTAAATGTTCGAGCGGTGCGCTGCGCGCCGGTCGCGCACGTTCTGCGCGCGAGCGGTCGGTGGATGGAATGAATTTCGCGACGACGCCGCGTTTCCCACCCTACCGGGGATTGTGACCACTGCGCTCACGTGGGCATGGAGCTTGCTCCGTACCGGGGGACATGGCGGATCAATCCCAGCTCGTTCCGAGCCACGAGAGTGATCAACGAAAGTCGAGCGTTCGATGACGATTCCCCGCCTTCGATTGGGCGCCGCGTTCACGACGATCTCTATTGCCGCGGCTTGCTCGCAATCGACCCCAGAGCAACCAAGGGCGACCGAGTCGGCAGCGTTACTCGGCCCGCCGCAGATTTCGGCTGACTTCGCGCTCGCAGCGGCGGTGATGCGCCCGAGGAATGACGTTTCGATCACCACGGTGGTCGCGGGACCAGCCGGGTACCTCGTACTGTCGGCGCTCAGGAGCGGAATCTCGCACCACGAGCTCCTTTCGACCTGCGTGCTCGCGAACGGTCAGATCAAGGACCCGTCCGGCGTGGTCATCGCCAGAGCCGAGGTGGCGCAGGTCACGGCAGGGCCGGCTCCCGCCGCATGGGTCGGCGATCACTGGCTCGTCGCGTACGCGGGCATGGCCGTGCCCGTGGCGGATGACGGCACGCCGGGAACCGTGAAGACACTCCCGCTCACGGGGTATCTGTCGAGTGTGAGCTGGGATGGGCAGCGCGCGCTCGTCACCACTCGCGGAGGTCAGGGTGTCTTCGTGGATGCTTCGGGCACGCCACTCGGAAACGCGTTCACGATTTTCCCCGCAGCCGTGTGGAGCGAGGGTGGCAGCGCCGTTTTCGACGGCTCGAACCATCTCGTCGCCTGGTGGACGAACAACCCCGCGACGGTGAGTGTCGCTTCCATCGCGAGCGGCGGCGACGTCGCGCAAACCGCAACGTTGTACAACCCCGTTCGCCCCTCGGCGAGCGCGGGCTCGGCCAGGTTGATCGCCGGCAGCAATGGCGTCCTCGCCCTCTATACCGGCTCGCCGCCGAGCTGTGCGCTCGGAGGACGCTGCACGCCGCCCGTTCCCTACTATCGCGTGCTCGGCTCGGCGAGCGGGGGAAGCATCACCGTCGGTACGGAACAGCAGCTCGACGCGTTCATGAGTGCCACCTTCGTCGGGGGCAACTACCTCCTCTGGGGCGGTGGCGACGTGCGCTGGCTCGACAGAAATGGCCAGCCAACAGGAAGTCCCGGGCCGTTCTTGCGGCCCGTCGCGGACGAGTTCTACGCCAGCACCGGAACGGCGAGCTTCGGCTTGGTGCCAGCTCTGACCGGTTCGGGATACTTTGCGTTTGCGGGGCCGCTCGGCGGGCGAGTAACGCCCGGTTTCGCGCTGCTCGATCAGCCCTTGATCGCTCCCCTGGTGTTCCCCGCCACGCAGACGACGCCGATCGCCACGTTCGACGGCACTCAATACTTGGCTGTCTGGAACGATACGGGGCGAGGCGGCATTCACGCGGCGCGCGTCTCGAAAGCCGGCGCCGTCATCGAGTCGAGCCCGATCCCGATCGCGCTCGGCGATTTCCACGAGCCATTCGGTGCCTCGAGCGGCGGAAGCTCGGTCGTCGGCTGGCTGACGAGCAACCGCGTCGGCGCGGCTCGCGTTTCCCAGGGGGGCGCCGTGAATCCGCTCGACCTCACGCTTCTCGCCTCGCCCTACGTCACCGCCGCCGCGTTGGGCACGAACGGCAGCGGCTACCTTCTCGCGCTCGGCGTGCCGGTCGCGGCCGACCCGCCCGCCATGCGCGCGGCGCACTTGTCCGCTCAGGGCGATTTCATGTCGAAGGTCGACTTCGACGCGCAACAGGCAAGGCCCGCGGTGACGTTCGATGGGCAGAACTACGTCGTCGTCTGGTCCGTCCTGGGCGGGAACACGGCCGAGCTCCGAGCGGCCCGGTTCACGCCCGCCTTCGAGCTCATCGACACGCCGCCCCGGGTTCTCTTTCAATACCCGGCCGACGCGTTCAACCTGGATCCCGGCATCGCTTCCGACGGCCAGCGCTCACTCGTGACCTGGACGCAGGCGGGGGACGAGAGCCTGCGTGTGGCGCGCGTCAGTCGAGAGCTCGACGTGCTCGACGCCGGCGGCGTCGTCATCGCGACCGGCGCCACGGCGACCCGTGGGGTCGCCACGTCGTGGGACGGCGCCAGGTATTGGATCGTCTGGCAGGGCGGCCTGGCGAGCGACGGCCGTCGCGTCTTGGTCCACGGACGCCGCGTGGGCGCAGACGCCGTCCCGTTGGACTCGGCAGCGTTCCTCGTCACCGACGATCTCGCGGACATTCGCGTGGCCCCCAATCGCGCGCTCGGGCTCACGGCCGACACCACGGGCGGACTACTCCTCACCTACGTGCAAGACGACCTCGTGACTCACGGTACGACGGCGCGCGCACGGGTCCTCGGCACCGCTGACCAGGGCGGTACTGGCGGGCAGGGTGGAACCGGCAACACCGCCGGCCTCGGCGGAAGCACGGGCGGTATCGCCGGGAACACGGGCGGTATCGGCGGGGCAAACGGTGGGGCGGGAGAAGGCGGTGCTTCGGCCGGTGAAAGCGGCGACTCGGGCGCCGCCGGAGAAACGAGCACCGGTGGCAGCGCCGGTCGGGGCGGTTCGGGCGGCGGCGGACAAGCGGGACGCTCCGGTGCGAGTGGCACCGCCGGCGAAGGAGAAGCTGGCAACGGTGGAGCCGCGGGTGACGGCCAAAACTCTGGGGGCTCGTCGAACGGCGGCGAGCCCGACTCGGGTTGCGGTTGCTCCGTACCCGGTCGCAAAACGAGCTCCGGCTTTGCGTGGCTGGCCGTCGTCGCTGCAATGGGCGCGCGACGACGCCGCGTCACCACGCGGCGGGCCGAGCGCTCGGTCGCACCCCGAAACAGTAGCAGCAGGTGACAGGAGGCCGTATGCAACGGAATCACGAGCTCGGACGAAGCACGGCAGTCACGCAGCCCAAGCTGACATTCCTCGGCGCCGCCGAGACGGTCTCGGGCTCCCGCTACTTGTTGGAAACCGGGAAAGCCCGCATTCTGGTGGACTGTGGCCTATTTCAAGGGCTGAAGAAGCTCCGCGAGCGCAACTGGTCCGAGCTGCCGTTCGAAGCGGCCTCGCTCGACGCCGTCGTGCTCACGCACGCTCATATCGATCACACGGGCTACCTCCCGAAGCTTTGTCAGCTCGGCTTCCGAGGCCACGTTTACTGCACGCCCGGGACACGGGATCTCTTGGGTCTGTTACTGCCGGACTCGGCCTTCCTGCAGGAAGAAGAGGCGAAGTACGCGAACAAGCTCGGCTACAGCAAGCACACCCCGGCAAAGCCGCTCTACACCCGCGCTGATGCCGAAAGAGCGCTCGGTCGCCTCACCACCGTCCCGTTTCACGAACGCTTCGACCCGGTGCCCGGTATTTCCGCGAGCTTCTCACGAGCGGGTCATATCATCGGCGCGGCAAGCATCACGCTCGGTTTCGGGGGAAGAAGATTGACCTTCACGGGCGATGTCGGGCGACTTGCCGATCCCATCATGAAACCGCCCGCCCCCCTCGAAGCGACCGATTTCCTGGTCATCGAATCCACCTACGGCGATCGCAAGCACCCGGCTGAGTCGGTCAACGACGCTTTGGCGCGCATCGTGACCGAAACGGCGGCAAGAGGCGGAGTGATTCTCGTACCGGCTTTCGCCGTTGGCCGAGCCCAGCACCTCCTTCATGTCGTAGCGTCGCTCGTGCGAGAAGGTCGGATTCCGAGTCTACCCGTCTTCCTCGACAGTCCCATGGCGATCGACGCTACCGAGCTCTTCCGCCAGCACGCGGACGACCATCGCCTGCAGGCGGACGCATGCAGGCTCATGTGCGAGGCGGCGCGCTATGCCCGCACCCCCGAGGATTCGAAAGCCATTGACGCGGCAAGCGGGCCCATGATCGTGATCTCCGCGAGCGGAATGGCGACCGGAGGACGAGTCCTTCACCACCTTCGCCGGTTTCTTCCCGAGGAGAAGAACTGCGTCGTCTTCGTCGGCTATCAGGCCACCGGGACCCGCGGTCGCGCGCTGCTCGAGGGCGCGGACGAGCTCAAGATTCACGGTCAGTACGTGCGCGTGCAGGCTCGCATCGAAAAGCTCCAGGGACTCTCTGCCCACGCGGACTACTCGGAGATGCTCGATTGGCTACGCTCGGGCAGGCCGTCGCCGGAGCGCGTGTTCGTTACGCATGGCGAGCCCGCCGCCGCCGATACCTTCCGCCGTCGTCTCGGAGAGGCCTTTGGTTGGAACGCAAGCGTGCCGGAAATGGGAGAGGCCGCATTGCTCGACTAGCACGATGGCTCGCAGCATCGCACCGGGTCGTCTTCGCCTCGATTGCCCGAGCTTCGAAACAAGGGGAGAACTGCACTATCGACCCGCGGCGCAGCGCGTGAGCGCGCGATAGACCGCATCACGGAGCGCTTTTTCACGCGGGTCGTCGATCAGCCAGAAGTCGAGCTTGTTCATGACGTACGCGTAGCCGAGGCGTGCATCGGGATCGGCGAAACCGAACGAGCCGCCGGCTCCGGGAGCACCGAAGGCGCGTACACTCGAGCCGAAAGCGAGCTCCGGACCGGGACGAGCAAAGCCGAGCGAGAAGTACGTGGGCACTCCGATGACTTCGTCCTTAGCTCGGACAGTATTCGGCGGAGCGGTGATGCGCGCGAAGGTCTCGGGACTGAGCGAAAGCTCGACGCCACCCTCGGCGAACGCGTGGTAGGCGCGTGCGATCGCGCGCGCGGTACCCACTCCGTTACCGGCAGGCAGCTCCACTTCGAGCCAGCGCCTTTCGTTGAAATCGGCGTCGGAGGGGATCGCCAACGATCGCCGCAACAGAGACCCAGGAAGGAGAACCTTCTTGATCAACGCTGGCGGCGTGCTCCGCAGCGCACGAATCGCCCGCGTTCGGGAAAGGGGCTCGAACTTCGCCAGGCGTTCGTCCGGGATCTCGCGAGGAAGGCCGATGTAGAAGTCGAGCCCGAGCGGCTCCGCGAGCTCCTCGTGGAAGAAACGCCCGAGCGTGCGATGGCGAGGATCCACGCGCCGAATGAGCTCCTGCATGTACATGCCGACGGTCATCGCGTGGTAGCCGTGGCGCGTTCCGGGCGGCCACGCCGGCTTTTGCCGCGCTAGCACGCGCGCGACGTAGTCGAGGTCGCGCATTTTCTCGATCGTAAGCTTTTCGTCGAGCAGGACGAGCCCGGCCTCGTGTCCGAGCAGTTGGCGCACGGTGATCGAAGCCTTACCGTTCTGGGCGAACTCCGGCCAGTAGCGCGCAACGGGCGCATCGTAATCGATGAAGCCTCGAGCATTGGCGATCGCCAGCGTCATCGCGGCAAGGCCTTTCGTGGTGGACATGACCACGACCATCGTGTCCTCGTTCCACGGCGCGTCACCGCTCCGCATACGGCGTCCGCCCCACAGATCGACGACCTTCTCACCGCACCAGTAGGCGGCAACCGCTGCGCCGATCTCGCCGCGTTCGGCGAAGTTCTTCTCGAACTCGAGGCGGACCTCTTCGAAGCCAGGCGCGACCGTTCCCTTGACGAGACTCCTCGTTGCCCTCACGGGAGCCACGTTCACCGCGATAGTTTCCACGGCATATCTCCTTTCAACCGAGTGCGGGCGAGCGATGCCCGTCAACGGGGCAGCGGCACGGCCACGAACTCGTCGATGTTGGGCTGAACGGTGATCTCGATCCGGCGGTTCTGGGCCCGGTGCGCGGCCGAGTCGTTCGCCACGATCGGATCGAACTCGCCGTACCCGGCGGCCGAAAGCGTCTCCGGTCGCATGCCGCTTTCGATCAGGAAAGCGACGACGGCGAGACCACGCTCGGCCGATAGTTCGAAGTTCGACGCAAATCCGGAGAAGCGGATGGGCTCGTCGTCGGTATGTCCAGCCACCTGGAAGCGCCGGCCCTGCACCGTCGCAAGCACGGCGCCCACCTGCCCGAGCGCTTCCCGCCCGCGCGGCTTCACCTTGGTCCTACCCGAATCGAACAGCACGTCCGTGGGCAAGACCAGGACCATCCGGCCGCTCCGGAGCAGGATTTGGAGCTCGCCGGCGTCCACCATTCGCTTCAGGCGCAGCGCCACGTCGCGGAACAGGCCGGCCTTCGCTTCGGCGGCCGCCTGCGCTTTGCGAAGCTCTTCGAGCCGTGCCTTTGCCTGGTCGAGCGACGCGGCAAGGGCTCCCTTCGCCGACAGCAGCGCGTCGGCATCCTTTCCGAGACGCTCTAGCTCGGCGCGCAGCTGTGCGTTCATGGCGGTGGCTTCGTCGAGCGCCTTGCTGCAACCAAGCGCGGCGCCGGCCGTGGTCTGCAGCTCGGCAAGCGTGCGCGCGCAGCGCGCTTCAGCGTCGCGGATCGAGTGCTTGAGCGCTTGGAGCTCCGCGTCCTTGGCGGCCAATCGGCGACCGGCTTCGGTCCGAGACTCGCGGAGCGACACCTTTGCGCGCTCGGCATCCGCGACGGCAGCGTCGTACTTGCCGGTGGAAACGCAGCCGGTCGCGGCGACGACCAGGATCAGGGCGGTGAGCATCGAGTTACGCATGCTCGGCCCGATTGCATCAGCCGTGCCGATGCGCCGGCTACTTACACCGGCACCGTGGACGGTCTCCCGCCGCGTTCGACGCACGCCCTGCGGGAGTCTTCGCTGTAGACGCAAGCGCTGCGCGCTCGTGACGGCAGCCTGGACGCCGTTCATCACGAGCGCGAAGACCGACGCGGAGCCGACCATCCCGCAACCCAAGATTGCGACCTTCACGCGCCGCCTCACTTTTCCGCGCGCCGTTTGGTCTTCGGCTCCGTCGATTCTTCGAGCGCTTCCTTCACGGCTTGAACCAGCCCTTTGACCGCCGTCGAGATGCTTTCGCCGACGCTGTCGCCGGCCTGCTCGAGCTTCGCTTCGGCGTTCAAGAGCTTGCTTTCGAGCTCTTGCCAGCGCTCCTTCGCGTCGAGCGAGAAGAGATGCGCCTGAACCCGCGCGGTATCGCGAGCGGTTCGGAGCGAGTCGAGCAATTCTTGTCTCTTGAATTCGTTTGCCATGATCGGTGACCAGCACGCCGCGTGCCAAGCGAGCCGCGGAGCGCCAGGGCAACACGAACCGTTCAGTGTCTCGCGGCTTGCTCGCGCCGGCGCTCGCGACCCAGCAGGGCGACCAACGCGCCGATCTGCTCCTGAACGTGCTCCAGAATGTCGTCGAACGAAAGCAGACCCCTGAGCGCGCCGTCGGCGCTCAGCACGGGCGCCCGACGAACACCCGCGGCCCGCATGCGACGAAGCGCTTCGTCCAGATCCTCCGTCTCGCGCACGACGAGCAGCTTGCGGGTCATCACGTCGTCCACACGCACGAGATGAAGCTGTTGGTCGGTCTGCGCCAAGACACCGACGACGATGTCTCGATCCGTGAGGATACCGACGGGCTCGAGTGTGTCATGCGGCCCGTCTTCGACGATGACGAGGCAACCCACATGGAGTTCTCGCATGCGTTTCGCAGCGTCGATAAGGCCCTCCTTACCTCGAGCGGTTACCGGATCGGAGCTCATGTATTCGCTGAC